>NZ_JBFBOC010000023.1:0-94348 GCF_040685975.1 Kitasatospora sp. NPDC086791
GCCAGCCCTTCTCGCGGGCGATCCGGACCGCCTCGGTGCGGTTGCGGGCCTCGGTCTTCTGGATCGCCATCGACAGGTAGTTGCGCCGCCATGGCCGTCGCGCCGCGAGGGGAGACCACCGTGACACCGCCGGCCGCAGCCAGCGCCGCCGCCATCCGTACCGACGACCCGACCAACGACCCCGCCGCGGACAGTGCCGCGGCCGCCGACTCCCCGGCACCCGCCCCCACGGGGCTGCCCGGCAGCGGCGACGACGACCCCGACGAACGCACCGCGGCGGACGACCCCGCCGCTCCCGGCCGCACCCGCGCGGCCCACCCGTCTCCCGCAGGCGCCCGGTTCACCAGGCCCGGGGGGATGTTCTCCTCCCTGCGCGTTCGCAACTACCGTTACTTCTTCGCCGGCCAGGTGGTGTCCAACACCGGGACCTGGATGCAGCGGATCGCCCAGGACTGGCTGGTGCTCAGCCTCACCGGCAGCCCGCTCGCGGTCGGCATCACCACCGCCATGCAGTTCCTGCCGATGCTGTTGCTCGGCCTCTTCGGCGGCGTGCTCGCCGACCGGATGCCCAAGCGCCGGCTGCTGATCTACACCCAGGGCGCGATGGGCCTGCTGGCCGCCGGCCTCGCCGTGCTGACCGTCGGCGGCGTGGTGACGCCGTACTACGTGTACGCCTTCGCCCTGCTGCTCGGCCTGGTCACGGTGGTGGACAACCCGACCCGGCAGGCCTTCGTCTCCGAGATGGTCGGGCCCAAGGACCTCGCCAACGCGGTCAGCCTGAACGCCGCCAACTTCCAGACCGCTCGCCTGGTCGGCCCCGCCGTCGCGGGTCTGCTGATCGCCGCGGTCGGCAGCGGCTGGGCCTTCGCCGTCAACGCGCTGTCCTTCGCGGCGGTGATCGCCGGACTGCTGGCGATGCGGGAGAGCGAACTGCGCCCGACCGAGCCGATCGCCCGGGAGAAGGGCCAGTTGCGGGAGGGGCTGCGGTACGTCAAGGAGCGGCCCGAACTGCTCTGGCCGATGGTGCTGGCCGGCTTCATCGGGACCTTCGGCTTCAACTTCCCGACGCTGCTCTCCGGTTTCGCGTACGACACGTTCAAGGTGGGCGCCGGCCAGTACGGCCTGCTGAACACCGCGATGGCGGTCGGCTCGCTGGCCGGCGCGCTGCTCGCCGCCCGCCGGGGCGCGCCGAGGCTGCGCCGGCTGGTCGGCGCGGCGCTGGCCTTCGGCACGCTGGAGGTGGTCGCGGCCTTCGCGCCCGGCTACTGGACCTTCGCGCTGCTGCTGACGCTGATCGGGGTGTTCGGGCTGAGCTTCAACACCTCGGTCAACTCCATGCTGCAGCTGGCCACCGACCCCGAGATGCGCGGCCGGGTGATGGGCCTGCTGGTGCTGGTCTTCACCGGCGGCACGCCGATCGGCGCCCCGGTCGTCGGTTGGGTGACCGCCTCGTACGGGCCCCGGACCGGCCTGCTCGCCTGCGGACTGGTGTCCGCGCTGGCGGCCGGCGCGGTCGGTGTGGTGCTGGCCCGCAGCGCGGACCTGCGGGTGCGCTTCGACCTGCACCCGGGCCGCGGCGGCCGGGTGGTGGCCGTCGTGCCGCGGACCGCTCCGGCGCACAAGTCCGAGCTGGCCGCCGCCTGCTGACTGGACGTCACGTCAGGTCCCGTCACGGTGATCGGGCTGACGGGCTGACGTAGTGTCACACCCCCCGAGGGCTCGCCTCGGGGGGTTCGCGGCGTCAGAGCCGGATGGCGAGGACCTGGCCGGGCCAGACGCCGTTCGGCTGCTCGACCTCGAAGCTCTCGGTCTCGGTGAAGCCGAGTGCCCGGTACTGGGCGACCAGCTTGCGGTCGGCCCCGCCGTAGCAGTCGACCCGCAGCAGGCCGATGCCGCGCCGACGGGCCTCCTCGACCGCGTCGGCGATCAGCGCGGCGCCGATGCCCGAGCCCTTGCGGGTGCGGTCGGTGACCAGGTTGCGGACGAACAGCTCGCGCTCGGCCACGGCCGGGACGTACGTGCCGCGTTCCTCGGACAGCACGCAGGAGCCGATCGTGCGGCCCTCGTCGTCCACGGCGAGCCGGATCAGGAACGGCTCGCGGCCGTACTGCTCGATGTGTTCGACCCGGGCGGGCGTGCTGCTGAAGGGCTGGTCGCCCCACTGGCCGGTGCGGTCCCGGCCGACCAGCCAGGCCACGGCGCCGTCGAGCAGGGCGAGGATGTCGGGGACGTCCTCGGGGCCTCCGGTGCGGATCTTCATGCCGCTGGAATCGATCATGAAGCCGTTCTAGCCCAAAGCCGCGCGGGTGGGAAGGTGCCTGCGGTGGCGGTGGCGGTGGCGGCGGTGCCTGAGGGCTGGGAGCGGCCGCTGTCCGGGCGCTCCGCGCGGGAAGATGGGCCCATGAGGCTTTTCGTGGCGGTGCTCCCGCCGGTCGCGGCGTTGCAGGGGCTCTCCGACGCGGTCGCGCCGGTGCGCGGGCTGCCCGGGGCGGACCGGCTGCGCTGGACCACCGTCGAGGCCTGGCACCTGACCCTGGCCTTCCTCGGCGAGGTGCCCGCCGAGCGGCTGCCGGAGCTGGAGGCGGGCCTGGCCGCCGTCGCCGAGGTGCACCCGGTGCACCGGCTGCGGATCGCGGGCGCCGGGCGGTTCGGCGACCGGGTGCTGTGGGCCGGTGTCGAGGGGCAGACCTGGGCGCTGCGCCGACTGGCCGAGGCCGCCGCCGAGACCGCGGCCGAGGCGGTCGGGGAGCAGGCCGACACCTTCGCCTTCCACCCGCACCTCACGCTGGCCCGGGCCGGCTCCTCCCGCGGCCACCGGCGGGCCGTCCAGCGGGTCGCGGCGGCCGAGCTGGACGGCCTGGCGGCGGCGCTGGCGGACTACCGGGGGCCGGAGTGGGAGGCCGCCGAGCTGCACCTGATGAGGAGCGACCCGGAGGGCGGCTCCGCGCACTACGAGTCGGTGGCCTCCTGGGCGCTGGCGGACTGGGGCTGAGGCCCCGGGGCCCTCGCCGTCCGGCCCGGCGGGCGGCGGAGGTACGCTCGTTGACCGTGGATCCCAAGACTCGAATGCGCATCGTCTCCGGCACCCTGGTGCTGCTGTTGATCGTGGTGCTGATCAGCTCACTCGCCGGCCGCTAGCCGCCCGGCCGCCAGCCGCCGGCAGATCGGTTCGCTCATCGGCCGCCGGTCCGGTCCGCGGACGGCGTGAGGGCCACCACCCCGGGTGGGTGGTGGCCCTCACGCATGCCTCAGCGGGTGCTCAGAGCTGCTCGACCACGTAGTCGATGCACTGGGTGAGCGCCTCGACGTCCGCCGGGTCGATCGCCGGGAACATCGCGATGCGCAGCTGGTTGCGGCCCAGCTTGCGGTACGGCTCGGTGTCCACGATGCCGTTGGCACGCAGTGCCTTGGCGACCGCGGCGGCGTCCACCGACTCGTCGAAGTCGATCGTGCCGACCACCTGGGAGCGCTCGGCCGGGTTCGCCACGAACGGGGTGGCGAAGGAGGACTTCTCGGCCCAGGCGTACAGCCGGGACGAGGAGTCGGCCGTCCGGGCGACGGCCCAGTCCAGCCCGCCGTTGCCGTTCAGCCACTCCAGCTGGTCGGCCAGCAGGAAGAGCGTGGAGATCGACGGGGTGTTGTACGTCTGGTCCTTCGACGAGTTGTCGATGGCCGTCGGCAGCGAGAAGAACGGCGGGATGTAGCGGCCGGAGGCGGCGATCTCGGCGGCGCGCTCCAGGGCGGCCGGGGAGAAGGTGGCCAGCCACAGGCCGCCCTCGGAGGCGAAGGACTTCTGCGGGGCGAAGTAGTAGACGTCCGTCTCGGTGATGTCCACCGGCAGGCCGCCGGCGCCCGAGGTGGCGTCCACCAGGACCAGCGAGCCCTCGTCCGCGCCGGCCGGGCGCCGGATCGGCATCGCGACGCCGGTCGAGGTCTCGTTGTGGGTGAGTCCGTAGACGTCCACGCCGGCTTCGGCGACCGGCAGCGGGTGGGTGCCCGGGGCGGTCTTGATCACGCTCGGCTCGGCGAGCCACGGCGCGGCCTTGACCGAGGAGCCGAACTTCGAGGAGAACTCGCCGAAGTCCAGGTGCTGGGACTTCTCCCGCACCAGGCCGAAGGCGGCGATGTCCCAGAAGGCGGTGGAGCCGCCGTTGCCGAGGACCACCTGGTAGTCCTCGGGCAGCGAGAAGAGGCTGCTCACGCCCTCGCGTACGCGCTTGACCAGGTTCTTGACCGGGGCCTGGCGGTGCGAGGTGCCGAGCAGGGAGGTCTGGGTGGCGGCGAGGGCACTCAGGGCCTCGGGGCGCACCTTGGACGGTCCGCAGCCGAAACGGCCGTCTGCGGGCTTGATGTCAGCGGGGATCTGGATCTGAGCCACGCGCGCAGCCTACCGGCCGGGGACCGGGCGGGGGTACGGTCGTCCGCCCGCTGAGACTGTGATCTTGGCTGCTCGGGAACGCCGACAGCGGGCCCGGCCGAGGCCGGACCCGCTGGTCAGGGGCACTGTGCGGACGCTCGTCCGGTGCGGTCAGTGGACGATGGCGTCCCAGCCCTCGACCTCCTCGGGACGGCGCGGGCCGGGGCCGATGTAGCGCGCGGAGGGGCGCACGAGCCGGCCCGTGCGCTTCTGCTCCAGGATGTGCGCCGACCAGCCGGCGGTGCGGGCGCAGGTGAACATCGAGGTGAACATGTGGGCCGGGACCTCGGCGAAGTCCAGCATGATGGCGGCCCAGAACTCGACGTTGGTGGCCAGCACGCGGTCGGGGCGGCGGTTGTGCAGCTCCTCCAGCGCGGCCTTCTCCAGCGCCTCGGCGACCTCGAAGCGCGGCGCGCCGAGCTCCTTGGCGGTGCGGCGCAGCACGCGGGCGCGCGGGTCCTCGGCGCGGTAGACGCGGTGGCCGAAGCCCATCAGGCGCTCGCCCTTGTCCAGGGCGTTCTTGACCCACGCGGTGGCGTCGCCGGTGCGCTCGATCTCCTCGATCATGCCGAGCACGCGGGAGGGGGCGCCGCCGTGCAGCGGGCCGGACATCGCGCCGACCGCGCCGGAGAGGGCGGCCGCGACGTCGGCGCCGGTGGAGGCGATCACCCGGGCGGTGAAGGTCGAGGCGTTCATGCCGTGCTCGGCGGCCGAGGTCCAGTACGCGTCGACGGCCTTGACGTGCTTCGGGTCCGGCTCGCCGCGCCAGCGGATCATGAACCGCTCGACGACCGTCTCGGCCTTGTCGATCTCGCTCTGCGGGACCATCGGCAGGCCCTGGCCGCGGGCGGACTGGGCGACGTAGGACAGCGCCATCACGGCGGCGCGGGCGAGGTCGTCGCGGGCCTGCTCGGCGGAGATGTCCAGCAGCGGCTTGAGGCCCCAGACCGGGGCGAGCATGGCGAGCGCGGACTGCACGTCGACCCGGATGTCGCCGGAGTGCACCGGGATCGGGAACGGCTCGGCGGCCGGCAGGCCGGGGTTGAACTTGCCGTCGACCAGCAGGCCCCAGACGTGGCCGAAGGAGACGTGGCCGACCAGGTCGTCGATGTCGACACCGCGGTACCGCAGGGCGCCGCCTTCACGGTCGGGTTCGGCGATCTCGCTCTCGAACGCGACGACTCCCTCAAGCCCGGGTACGAAGTCGGACATGCGACGGCTCCTTCAGTTCTGCGATCGGCGCTCCGCCGTGGTGGGGCGGCGCACCAGTGACCGAATCGTGGTTGGCACTCGGTGCCAGAGTGACAGGCACGGGGTGCATTGCGCCATACACCGCCGTGGTGATGTTTGCCCTGGGGCCGCTTGACTTTTCCGTCGGGGGCCGGTCGTTCCCGGGAGAATCACCGGAACCAAGCGCCCGGTTCCGGACAATTCCCCGCACGACGGGCGGCCAAGCGGTGGCGAGTCACCTTATCTCCCACCGGGGTTTGTCCGGAGGTAGCGGTGCCGGTCGCTTGTCGTACGGGATGATGTTGGCGTGCAGACCCCGGAACGCGCCCAGTCGACGCCCCCGAGCCCCGCCACCCGGACCCCGGCCGGGGAGGCCCGCCCCGGCCCGGACCCCACCGTGATGCGCGAGCACTACGTCCACGAGGGCCTGGTCGAGGAGCAGCTCGCGCCCGAGCCGATCGGCCAGTTCACCCACTGGTTCCACGAGGCGGCCGAGGCCGGGGTGACCGAGCCCAACGCGATGGTGCTCTCCACCGCCGACGCCGAGGGACGGCCCAACTCGCGCACCGTCCTGCTCAAGGGCTACGACGCGCGCGGCTTCGTGTTCTTCACCAACTACGGCTCCCGCAAGGGCGCCGAGCTCGCCGCCAACCCGCACGCCGCGCTGCTGTTCCCGTGGCTCGCGCTGGCCCGCCAGGTGATCGTCCAGGGCCGGGTGGAGAAGGTCGGCCGGGACGAGACCGCCGCCTACTTCCGCACCCGCCCGCACGGCTCCCAGCTCGGCGCCTGGGCCAGCGAGCAGTCCAGCCCGGTCGGCGGGCGCGAGGTCCTCGAACAGCGCTACGCCGAACTGGAGCGCCGCTACCCGGAGGGCGAGGGCGTGCCCGTCCCGCCGTTCTGGGGCGGCTACCGGGTGATCCCGGAGAGCGTCGAGTTCTGGCAGGGCCGCGAGAACCGCCTGCACGACCGGCTCCGCTACCTCGCGGACCCGACCGACCCGACGGGCTGGCGGGTGGAGCGGCTCTGCCCGTGAGGGCGGCCGGGCCTGCGGAACCGGAGGTTCCGGGGGCTCCGGGGGCCCTGTCGGCACCGTGGGCCGACCGGGTCGACCCGGTCGCGGCGGCGCCGCGGAACTGATGGCCCGTCATGCCTCGGGTGTAGGATGCCCGTCGCGGACCTGGGTCGATGTACATCCGGCCAGCAACGCGCTGTGCCGGCACGATCGAGTGAGGGACTGATGGGCGTCACCGGTGCGGAAATCGCCGCTGGACTCGGCTCTGACCTGGTCGACGTCACCGCCCTGCCGCTCGAAGAGCTCGACGCCCTGCCCGACACCGTCCTGGGGGACCTGCTGCGCCGGGTCGTCGCGGACGCCCTGACCCCCGGCGCGGAGCCGCTCGCGGCCTTCCAGTCGTCGCTCGGCCGGTAGCCGCAGTCCTGGCCGTGCCCGCCGCTGCCGCCGCCGTACCGGTCATGCCATAGCAGTCGCGCCGTAGCGGGTAGTGCGGTTCCGGCGTGCGAGCCCTGGTGGCGCGCTCGCGCTCCCGTCGGCGCGCCCCCGGGCGCCGGAGCACTCCCGGTTTCGGGCGTGCGCCTGACCACCGGTTAAACCCCCGGCGGTCGCCGAATCCGCCAACTCACCAGCACGACTGGTGGAGTTCACGACATCCTGGGGTATGAAACCAGCGCCGTCGCGGCACCGTCGGGCACGGGGGGAACGGGTGATGGAGCACGAACAGCACAGGCCGTACTTCTTCTTCAGCTACGCGCGTCGTGACTTCGAGGCCGAGGACGCCTTCGTCAACCAGTTCTTCAACGACCTGCGCGACGAACTCGGCCGGCTCGTCGGGGCGGGCGTCCGCGTCGAGGAACTCGCCTACCGCGACACCGAACAGCTGCGGCTCGGCGACGACTGGGCCGAGCAGCTGGCGACGATGCTGGGTCGCAGCCGGACCATGGTCGCGCTCTACTCCCCGGCCTACTTCACCAGTCTGTACTGCGGCAAGGAGTGGACCGCCTTCCGCGGCCGGGTCCGCCGCCACCACGAGGACACCGGGGAGCTCATCTCGGCGCTCGTCCCGGTGCTCTGGGAGCCCGTCGTGCCCGGTGAGCTGGCCGACGAGGTGACCAAGATCCAGTGGGCCCAGCCGGACATGGGCGAGGCCTACGCCCGGCGCGGCCTGCGGGCCCTGCTGCGCTCCGCGCAGAGCGGGGCGTACGAGCAGGTCGTCCGGGTGGTCGCCGAGCGGGTCCGGGACGCGTCCGCGCGGCGGCTCGGCGAGCTGCCCGAGTTCGACCTCGGCGCGGTGCGCGGCTACTTCCCGCCGCCGGCGGCGCCGGCGACGGTCTCCACCCCGGGCATGGTGCGGCTGTTCATCGCGGCCGGCCGGGCCTCGGAGGCCGCCGCCGAGGGCGGCTCGTACGCGGGCGGCTGGTACGGCGCCAAGCCGTGGCACTGGGCGCCCTACCATCCGCCCACCCAGCCGTCGTTGGTGGCGCGCGCCCAGCAGGTGATCACCGCCGCCGGGCACGCCACCACGCTGGAGGAGATCGACGGCGGCCTCGGCGGGAAGCTCGACCAGGCCCGCGAGGACAGCCAGGTCAGCATCCTGCTGGTGGACCCGTGGGTGGCCGGCGGGGAGCGCTACCGCACCGCGCTGCGCGAGTACGACGACCAGAACCACCCGGCCACCGGCGTGATGGTGCCCACCGGCAGCGCCGATCCGGCCGACGGACCGGAGCGCGACGTGCTGTGGGCGGGCGTGCGCGGCGTCTTCCGGCGCAACTGGCTGCGCCGGAGCGACCTGGAACACCTGTTCCGGGTCAAAGTGAGCCGGGAGAGCTTCGACAACGATCTCACCATCATGGTGACGGTCGCCCAGAACAAGCTCATGGACGACAACTTGGATTGGGGGGACGATGGCGGCGACGCCTTCGGCTTCGGCCCCGGCGGCCCGGCCATGCCCGGGCTGGCCATCCCGGCCGGCCCGCCGGGGCCCCGCCAGGGTCCGTCCGCGTCGTTCGGCCCGGGCCAGGGCCCTGGCCCGAAGGACCTCCCGCACCAGAGTCGTGGCAAGGACAACGCTGTCCCACTGAGGGGAGACAAGGACGATGACCACTGAGCCCGGTGCAGAGCGTGAGCGCGGCGGACCGGGTTCGGTCGTCACGTTCTACTCCTTCAAGGGCGGTACCGGCCGGACCATGGCCCTGGCCAACGTCGGCTGGATCCTCGCCAGCCGGGGCCTGCGCGTCCTGGTCGTCGACTGGGACCTGGAGGCGCCCGGCCTCCACCGGTACTACCACCCGCTCCTGGTCGACCCCGAACTGCACTCCACCGAGGGCCTGATCGACCTGCTGCGCTCCTACGTCAAGCAGGCGCTGCCCTCCGCCACCGGGCCGGTCGGCCTCTCCCCGGCCGCCTGGCTGGACGAGCCGGGGCGCCTCGACGGCTACCTCTGCGGTCTCGCCCTCGACCTGCCGCCCGGCGGCCGGCTCGACTTCCTGCCCGCCGGCCGCCAGAACGCCGCCTACGCCGCCGCCGTCACCAGCTTCAACTGGCGCAGCTTCTACCACGGCCGGGACATCCGCGGCGGCGAGTTCCTGCGCGAGCTGCGCGAACGCTGGGCCCGCGCGTACGACTACGTGCTCATCGACAGCCGCACCGGCGTCAGCGACACCTCCGGCATCTGCACCGTCCTGATGCCCGACACCGTCGTCGACTGCTTCACCTTCAGCGCCCAGAACATCCGCGGCGGCGTCGACGCCGCCCGCGCCATCGCCGAGGCCGAGGAACGGGCGATCCGGGTGCTGCCGGTGCCGATGCGGGTCGAGGACGCCGAGCAGGAGCGCCTGGAGGCCGGACGCGACTACGCCCGCGAGGCCTTCGCGCCCTACCTCGGCCGCTGGCTGCCCGGCGACCGCCGGGCCGGCTACTGGGCCGACGTCGAGGTGCCGTACAAGCCGTTCTACGCCTACGAGGAGGTGCCCGCCACCGTCGCCGACCGGCCGCAGGAGGCCCGCAGTCTGCTCAACGCCTTCGAACGGCTGGCCGGTTGGATCACCGACGGGCGGGTCCGCACCCTGCGTCCGCTCACCTCCGACACCCGCCGCCGGCTCTACGGCGCCTACCTGCGCTCCGCCCGCGTCGTGCCGCGCCAGGTCTTCGTCAGCTACGCGCCGGAGGACCGGATGTGGGCCGAGTGGGCCGCCGGGACGCTCACCCGCTTCGGCTACCAGGCCTCCCTGCACAGTGCCGCCGAGCCCTACACCGGCCCCCGGCCGCCGGAGGTCGCCGGCCCGCTCGAAGGCCAGGGCCGGCTGCTCGCCCTGCTCTCGCCCGAGTACACCGCGCTGCCCCGCTCCGCCGAGGTCTGGCAGCTCCTGCAGGGGCGTGAACTCCTCTCCGGCTCACCGGCGTTGGTCGCCCTCCGGTTGCAGGACCCGGACGAGCCGGTGCCCCGCCCGTTCGCCGGGCAGGCCGCCCCCGACCTGGTCCGCTCCTCCGCGGCCGGCGCCGAGTCCCAGCTCTACGGCGAACTCGGCCCGCCGCCCGGCAGCAACCGCCAACTCGACTCCGACAGCGGCGAGATCATCGCGCCCGCGCGGTTCCCGGGCACCGCCCCGCAGGTCCAGGAGGCGCCCTCGCGCAACGCCGCCTTCATCGGGCGTGGCAAACTGCTCGAACTGCTCCGCAACCGCTTCACCGGCGGCCCGGCCGCCGTGCTCAGCCAGGTGCTCTACGGCTTCGGCGGCGCCGGCAAGTCCCAGATCGCCGCCGAGTACGCGCACCGGTTCAAGGCCGCGTACGACGTGGTCTGGTGGGTGCCCGCCGAGGAGCCCGCCAACATCCCGCAGAAGCTCGCCGAACTCGCGCCCCGGCTCGGCGTGCCCACCAGCGACGACGTCGCGCACACCGCCGCCGCCGTCCTCGACGCGCTGCGCCGCGGCCAGCCGTACCGCCGCTGGCTGCTCGTCTTCGACAACGCCGGGACCCCCGAGGAACTCGCCCCCTGGCAGCCGGCCGGCTCCTCCGGCGGACACGTGCTGATCACCTCCCGCAACCAGGGCTGGGCCCGGCACGCCGGCCTGGTGGAGGTCGACGTCTTCCTCCGCGAGGAGAGCGTCCGGCTGCTGCGCCGCTTCAACGCCGGCGTCTCCCCGGAAGACGCCGACCAGGTCGCGCAGCGCCTCGGCGACCTGCCGCTCGCCGTTGGCCAGGCCGCCGTCTGGCTCCAGGAGACGTCGATGCCGATCGCCACCTACCTCGAACTCCTCGACGAGGAGCTCACCGAGATGCTGGAGCGCACCCGGCTGCGCACCGCCGACTACCCGCACTCGGCGGCCGCGACCTGGCGCATCTCGGTCGAGGAACTGCGCCGGATGAACGCCCCGGCCGCCCAGATCCTGGAGATCTGCGCCTTCTTCGGCCCCGACGCCATCCCGATGCGGCTGCTGTACAGCCGTGCCGTCACCCGCGCCCTGCGGCTGCCCCCGCGGGCGCCCCGCGACAAGCTCGCGATCGGCGAATTCCTGCGTGCCATCAACCGGTTCGGGCTCGCCCGCACCGACCAGGGCAGCGAGACCATCACCGTGCACCGGCTGGTCCAGGCCGTGCTCCGGGACCAGGTCGAGGAGGAACGGCGGGCCGAACTGCGCGGCGTCGTCCACGCCGCGCTCGCCACCGCCAACCCCGGCGACCCGGACGTGCCCGCCAACTGGGCCGAGTACGCCGAACTCCTGCCCCACCTCTGGCCGTCCGGCGCCGTCGACAGCGCCGACGAGGACGTCCGGCAGTGGATCATCGACTCGGTCCGCTACCAGTGGAAGCGCAGCCTGCACGAGTCCGGCCGGGAACTGGCCGAGCGGACCCTGGAGCACTGGCGCCAGGACGGCTACGGCGGGCCCGACTTCGACGTCGACAACGACGCCCAGACCCTGATGCTGCGCACCCAGCTGAGCAACATCCGCCGCTCCCAGGGCGCCCTCCAGCAGGCGTACGAGATGGACCGGGACATCCTGGAACGCTTCACCGTGACCCTGGGCCCGGAACACTCGCACACCCTCGCCGTCGCCAACAGCCTCGGTGCCGACCTGCGCTTCCTCGGCCGTTACGACGAGGCCCGGACGCTCGACCGCCGGACCCTGGACGCCGCCCGGCGCACCCTCGGCCCGGACCACCCGCGCACCCTGATGATCACCAACAACCTCGCCGTCTCCGACTACCTGGCCGGCGACCGCCGGGCCGCCCTGGAGCGGCACCGCAGCAACTACCTGCAGCAGCGTGACGCGCTCGGCGCGCACAGCCTCTACGCGCTGTCCTCCGCCTCCAACTACGCCCGCGACCTGCGGGAGACCGGGCGGCTGCGGGAGGCCCTGGACCTGCTGGAGGAGACCGTCCGGATCTACCAGCAGACCATCGGCGACGGCCACACCGACACCCTGCGCGCCCGCAAGAACCTCGCCGTGGCACTGCGCCGGGCCGGCCGGTACCACGAGGCCCTGGAGATCGACGAGGACATCTACCAGCGCTACCTGGACATCAACGGCCCCGAGCACCCCGACACCCTGGCCGCCGCCACCAACCTGGCCAGCGACCTCAACGCCCTCGGCGACACCGCCCGGGCGATCCCGCTGGCCGAACGGGCGCTGGCGCGGTACCGCGACTACCTGGGCGAGAACCACCCGGTGACGCTGGCCGGCGCCAACAATCTGTCGGTCTACCTGCGACTGGCGGGGCGCACCCAGGAGGCCCTGGAGCTGTCCGGCCGTACGCTGGCGCAGTTCCGGACCGTCCTCGGCGCCCACCACCTCTACATCCCGATCGCGATGATGAACCACGCGAACGACCTGGCGCTGTCCGGGCAGACGCAGGCCGCGCTCGACGTGGAACTGGAGGCCGCGCCGCTGATGATCGAGGCGCTCGGCCAGGACCACTACGACTCCATCGGCATCAACTCCAACCTGTCGCTGTCGCTGGCCGCCGCCGGGCACACCGAACGCGCCGCCGAGCTGCGGTCGGACTGCATCCGGCGGGCGCGGGTGACACTGGGGGACGAGCACCCGACGACGGTGGCGGTACGGGCGGGGCTGCGGCTGGACTCCGACGTGGAACCCCCGCACGTGTGACCCGCAGGTGTGACAACGGGTCGGGCGGCGGGCCCGGCGGTGCTACGTTCGCGGGATGGTGGCGTTCCGGCAGTTCCTGCTGAAGATCCACAGTCGGTGCAACTTGGCCTGCGACTACTGCTACGTGTACGAGGGGGCGGATCAGAGCTGGCGCCGGCGGCCCCGGCGGATGGAACTGGCGACGGTCCGCCGCACCGCCCGGCGGATCGCCGAGCACGCGGCCGAGAACGGGCTGGACGAGGTCTCCGTGGTGCTGCACGGCGGCGAGCCGCTGCTCGTCGGTGCCCGCCATCTGGACGCCCTGCTCGGTGAGTTGAGCGGCGCGTCGGGCGGCGATCCGCATGCCGGCCCGGCGGCGGGCGGGCCGCGGGTGCGGTTCGGCCTGCAGACCAACGGGCTGCGGCTGCTGGACGAACCGGCGCTGCTCGACGTGCTGCACCGCCACCGGGTCGCCGTCGGGGTCTCCCTCGACGGCGCCCGGGTCGACCACGACCGGCACCGCCGACTGCCCTCCGGCGCGGGCAGCTGGGCGCGGACCGCCGAGGCGGTGCGGCTGCTCGGCTCGGACCGGCACCGGGAGCTGTTCGCCGGATTGCTCTGCGTCGTCGACCTGGCGGCGGACCCGGTGGGCACCTACGAGGCGCTGCTGGAGTTCGCGCCGCCCCGGCTCGACCTGCTGCTGCCGCACGGGACCTGGGCCGCCCCGCCGCCCGGGCTGCGGCCGCGCGCGGTGCCGCACGCGCCTCCGTCGGGTGCGGACCCCGCGCCGTACGGGGAGTGGCTGATCGCCGCCTTCGACCGCTGGTACGGCGCGCCGCAGCGGGAGACCGGGGTGCGGCTGTTCGAGGAACTGGCCGTGCTGCTGCTCGGGGGCCGGGCGGCCAGTGAGGCGGTCGGGCTGGCCCCGGTCGACCTGGTGGTGGTCGAGGCGGACGGCACCATCGAGCAGGCGGACAGCCTCAAGGCGGCGTACGACGGCGCCCCGGGCACGGGCCTGGACGTGTGGCGGCACGGTTTCGGGGAGGCGGCCGCGCACCCCGCCTTCCGGGCCCGTCAGCGCGGCCTCGCCGGGCTCGGGCCGGTCTGCGCCGGCTGCCCGCTCGCCCGGGTGTGCGGCGGCGGGCTGTACGCGCACCGGTGGGCGGGGGACGGGTTCGGGCATCCGTCGGTGTACTGCGCGGACCTGGACCGGCTGGCCCGGCACATCGCGGGGCGGCTGCGGGCGGGGGTCGCCGGGCTGGCGGTGGCCGGGCGGACGGGATGACCGGGCGTCGTCGGGTGCGCCCCGGTTCTCCGGTGGGTGCCCCGGTGGGGTCCGGCGGGGGACGTGGCGGGCGGTCGGCTCACCCGTTCGGGTCATGCCCGGGCCCGTCGCGGCTGATCCGTCCGGTCGTGGGGAAAGTGCGGGCGGATACGGCGGACGCGGTCGGCGCGGTGGTCGTGGCCGGCCGCACACGAGGAGGAGGACCGGTGACGGGTACGGGTGAGGCGGTGGCGGCCGGAGTGCCGGGCGCGCGGGGGGCGGACGGACTGCCGCGGCACGGCGTGGACCGGGCGACGTTCCGGGCGGTCGCGGGTGCGCGCGGCGGGCCGGAGGCCGTTCGGCTGCTGCGTGCCGGGCAGTTGAGCAAACGCGCCCTGCTGCTGCTCGCGCTGCACCGGGCCGCGCCGGAGCACGAGGGCTACCGCGAGGCGTACGGTCGGGTGCGGGTGCTGCAGCGCGAGGACCGGCCGCGGTGGGAAGAGGTGCTGCTGCGGCCGGAGTTGGACGCCTGGGCGGCCGACTGCCTGCGCGTCGTCGCGGCCGGGACCGGTGCGTCGGCCGGGTCGGGTGGGCCGGGCGAACCGGCCGGGTTGGGCGGGTTGGGCGAGTTCCTCCGGGACGACTCCGGCCGGGCACTGGCGCTGGAGTGCGACGGGCTGCGCTGGGCGCCGTCCGTCGATCACGCCGGGCCGCGCCGGGTGGACTACGGACGCCCGCCCGCCGGTCCGCTCACGGAGGCCGAACTCGCCTGCTGGGAGGAGCGGTTGTCCGAGGCCTGGCGGATCCTGGTGCGCCGTCACCGGCGCCACGCGGAGGCGGTCGCGGCCTGTGTCGTCACGATCGTCCCGCTGTGTCCCGCCCCCGGCGGGGAGGCGGTCAGCGCCGCGGCCCGGAGGGCGTACGGAGCGGTGGCGACCTCGCTGCCGGGCGATCCGGTGCTGCTGGCGCTGGCGCTGGTCCACGAGTTCCTGCACGTCCAACTCGGCGCCCTGCTGGACCTGGTGCCGCTGCACCGGCCCAACGGGCCGGCCGTCTACCATGCCCCCTGGCGGCCCGATCCGCGTCCGGCGGGCGCGCTGCTGCAGGGCACGTACGCGCACCTGGGGGTCGCGGACTTCTGGTGTGCGGAGGCGGCCGCCGGGGCGGGCGGGGCGGCGCGGGTGGAGCAGGCGCAACGGGAGTTCGCGCGCTGGCGGACGCACACCCTGACGGCCGGGCGGACGCTGCTTGAATCAGGGGAACTCACTCTGCAGGGGAAAGAGTTCACGGACGAGCTGGTTCGTTCCGCCTGTGAACTGGGCGGCCCGGGCCGGTGCTCCTGGGGCCGTTCGGGGGTGCCGGCCGCACTCGGACGAGGGCGGGAGGAGGGGAATCGACCGGCGGATTCGTACGCCTGCCCGGGCGGTGGCCCCGGCGGGTGCCGTGGCGGGTGGGGCGGCGACACGCTTGGGCGTGCGCCACGGCGCTTTGCGCGACCGCTGAACGGGTGATTCTTCGGGGTTCTGCGGGCCGTCGTACGGCGTCGGCCGCTCGGGGAGCCCAACTTGAGTCCGCAAGGTGCTGTGTGGAGTCCTCGCTGGCATTACATTTGGTCTCAACTGGGTGGACTTACCCACCCTCGGCAGGTCCTAACCGCGCCTAAGGAAACGAATATGACTCCGGTAACCAGCACCAGGCCCGCCGGCAAGCTCACTGACACTCAGGAGACGCCGGAACGCCCGTCCCTCGCCGATCTCGCCGCGCTGGGCGCGGAGGAGCTCGCCGCCCGACTGCAGCGCGCGCTTCCCGGCGCGGATTCCGGCCTCGTGCCGGTCGCGGCTTTCAACTCCTCGATCTGATCCGGCCGGGACCACCGAGCGGCACCCAGACCGAGCCGATCCGAACGGATCTCCGAACAGTTCCATGACGACGTCAATTCCGCTGCCCTTGACGCAGTTCGTGGTCAAGATGCACAGCAGGTGCGATCTCGCCTGCGACCACTGCTACGTCTACGAGCACGCGGACCGCAGCTGGAGCTCCCGCCCGAAGGTCATCGCGGACGGGATCCTGGCCAAGGCCGCCGAGCGCATCGGCGAGCACGCGGCCGCCCACCGGCTGCCCGCCGTCCGGGTCGTCCTGCACGGGGGAGAACCCCTGCTCGCCGGCCCGGACCGGTTGCGCCGGGCCGCCGAGGCGTTCCGGGCCGCGCTCCCGCCCGGCTGTGCGCTCGACCTGCGCATCCACACCAACGGGGTGCTGCTGAGCCGCGCCTACTGCACGCTGTTCGCGGAGCTGGACCTCAAGGTCGGCATCTCGCTGGACGGCGACCGGGCCGCCAACGACCGCCACCGGCGCTTCGCCGACGGGCGCAGCAGCCATCCGCAGGTCCTGCGGGCGGTCGCGCTGCTGAACGAGCCCGGGTTCCGGCACCTGTTCGCCGGACTGCTCTGCACGATGGACGTCGAGAACGACCCGGTCGCGGTGTACCGCGCGCTGGCCGAACTCCGTCCCCCCGCAGTCGACTTCCTGCTCCCGCACGCCACCTGGGACGAGCCGCCCAAGCGCCCCGCCGCGCTGGGCGCCACCCCCTACGCCGACTGGCTGCTGACCGTCCACCGGCTGTGGGAGGCGGACGGGCGGCCGTTCGCCGTGCGGACCTTCGAATCCGTGCACCGCACCCTGCGCGGGTTCTCCAGCCTCACCGAATCGCTCGGGCTGGAGCCCTCGGACCTGGCGGTCCTGGAGACCGACGGCACCTTCGAGCAGGCCGACAGCCTGAAGACCGCGTACGACGGTGCGCCCGCCACCGGGATGGACGTCTTCGCGCACAGCCTCGACGACCTCGCCCGCCACCCCGGCATCGCCGCCCGTCAGTCCGGTCTGGCCGGGCTGAGCGAGGCCTGCCGCGCCTGTTCCGTGGTCCGCTCCTGCGGAGGCGGCCTGTACGCCCACCGCTTCCGGAGCGACGATGGAGGAGGCAGCTTCGACCATCCCTCCGTCTACTGCGGTGATCTCATGACGTTCATCAACGGGCTCGCGGGGAAAGGCGGTTCGGCTGCCGTGCCGGCCGTTCCGGCTGCCGTACCCGCCGTACCCGCCGTTCCGGCCGTTCTGACTGTTGTTCCGGCCGGGTCGGCCGTACCGGCCGTGCCTGTGCAGGGGGCCGAACCGTCGCCCGGCGCGCAGCCGCTGCTGCCCGGCGCGCTCACGCCCGCGCAACTCGACGAACTCGCCCGCGGGTACGGCGGCGCGGACACCGTGGCCGTGCTCGGCCGCTCCCAACTCGCGCTCACCCGGGCGATGCTGGCCGCCGCCTGGGACGCCTCCGGGCAGGGGCGCCCCGAGGCCTGGGCCCTGCTGTCGGCGCTGGACGTCGAGGCCCCCGCCGCCGTGGACGCCGTCCTCGCCCACCCGTACGCCCGCGCCTGGGCGGCCCGGCGGCTCGCCGGGGACCTGCCGGTCGGGCTGGGCCCGCTGGCCGCGCTCGCCGCGGCCGCCGCGGTCCGGGCCGGGCGGGGCGACGCGGTGCCGGTGCCGGTGCGGGGCGGATGGCTGCACCTGCCGACGCTCGGGCGGATCGCCGTCCCCGACGGGGAGGCGGTGGTCACCGGACGGGCGGACGGCTTCGAGGTGCGGGCCGGCGACGGCTCGGTGCGCACGGTCCTGGACGAGCCGCTGCGGCGGGTCCGGCTGGCCGGCGGCTGGACGCTCGCGCTGGAGGACGCCGACCCGCTGCGCGACTGCCACGACCACCCGGTGGCGGACCGCCTGCCGGACGGCGAACTCCTCGACTGGACGGGCGCGTTGCGCGAGGCCTGGGAGCTGCTCGGGCGGGACCTGCCGGGGTACGCCGAGGGCATCCGGGCCGGACTGGCGACGGTCACCCCGCTGCGTCCCGGCCCGGCGGGCCGGGACGTCAGTTCGGCGGCCCGACAGGCGTACGGCGCGGTCGGCATCGCCCGGCCGGCCACCGCGCCGACCCTCGCGCTGCTGCTCGCCCATGAGTTCCAGCACGTCAAGCTGGGTGCGGTGCTGGACCTGACCGACCTGTACGACCGCGCCGACGACACGCGCTACTTCGCCCCCTGGCGGCCCGATCCCCGGCCGCTCGAAGGGCTCCTCCAAGGGACCTACGCCCACCTGGCCGTCACCGAGTACTGGGGCACCCGCACCCTGGCCTACGACGGGCTGCCGGGCGAGGCCGCCGACCGGGCGCGCGCCCAGTTCGCGCTCTGGCGGCGGTACACCGCCGAGGCGGTGGAGCGGCTGGCCGGATCCGGGGCCCTGACCGGGACCGGCTTGCGGTTCGCCGACGGCATGCGCGCCACCGTGGCACCCTGGCTCGCCCTGCCGCTGCCCGCCGTCGCCGAACAGGCGGCGGACCGGGTGCGACGGGAACGGGCCGGGGTCTGACCCCCACTCCGCCCGCCCCGGGACCTCCCCCGCCCGGGGCCCTCACCCCCGGGGAGCCGTCATCCTCACCGAATCCCGCGACGGCGGCGTCGCCGTCGCGGACGTCGCCGCTCCGGCGCCCGTCCGCTCCCGCCTCCGTCCGCTCCGCCGCGAGTTCGCCGACCTCGGGGTCCGCCCGGGCACGGTGCTGCACGTCCAGGCGTCCCTGCGCGCGCTCGGCCCGGTGCCGGGCGGGGCCGCCGGCGTGATCGACGCCCTGCTGGACGTCCTGGGCCCCGAAGGGACCCTGGTCGCTTACACGGCCACCCCCGAGAACTCCGCCACCTCGCGCGTCCACCGGTCCGCCACCGCCGGTCTCTCCCCGGCGGACGTGGCCGGATACCGGGCCCGGATGCCGCGGTTCGATCCGGCCGCCACCCCGGCGTCGCCCACCATGGGGACGCTGTCGGAGGCGATCCGGCGGCACCCGCGCGCGCTCCGGAGCCGCCACCCGCAGACCTCCTGGGCGGCGGTGGGCCGGCACGCGCGGGAGATCACCGGCCGCCACCCCGACGAGTGCCACCTGGGCGCCGACTCCCCGCTGGGCCGGCTCTACGACCTGGACGCCCGGGTGCTGATGCTCGGCGTCCCGATGGACCGGTTCACCGCCTTCCACCTGGCCGACCTGCGCCAGTCCGACGTGGTGCTGCGCGAGTACCGCTGCGTGGGGGAGGACGGCTGGACCGTCTTCACGGCGCCGGACCTGGACGACGTCCACTTCGGCCGCCTCGGCGCCGAGGTCCTCCGCACCGCCCGCGGCGTCACCACCGGCCGCATCGGTGGCGCGGACTGCCGGCTGGTGCCGGTGCGGGAGGCCGTCGACCTCGCGGATCGGATCCTGCGGAGCACCCGCGCCTGAAGCGCGTCCGCGCACCGCAAGCCCCCCGACGATGCGCGGGAAGTCGGACCCGCCGACGTCCCGCGTGGGGGAGGCGCTCGGCTGCGGGCCGGGCGTTGGCGTTGGCAGGGGCAGGGGCAGGGGCAGGGGCAGGGGCAGGGGCAGGGAGCGGGCAGGAGCGGGCTTACCGGCGCCGCTCCCACACGGCCCGGGTGAGCTCGTACTCCACCTCGCCGTGCTCGGAGCCCGGGATCGCGTCCGGCCAGTCGCCGGTGAAGTTCCGCAGGAACGACAGGCCCGACTTCTCCATCACGCGCCGGGAGCGCGTGTTCACGGTCATGGTGTTCGCGGTGACCCGCTCCACGCCGAGCTCGGTGAACCCCTTGTCGATCAGCTCCCGGGAGCCCTCCGTCGCGTAGCCCTTGCCCCAGGCGGTCCGGTTCAGGCGGTAGCCGAGCTCCACGACGGCGGGGCTGTGCTCGTCGAGGGGGCGGAACTCGAACCAGCCGAGGAAGGCCCCGGTCGCCTTCTCCTCGGCGGCCCAGAAGCCGCGGGTGCCGGAGCACGGGTAGTCGTGGAGGAGGCGCGGCAGGACCCTGGTCCGGACCGTCTCCAGGCTGGCCGGCGCACCGCCGTTGATGAAGCGCATGACCTCGGGGTCGTCGTCCAGCGCGAAGAGGCGGTCGGTGTCGGCTTCGGTGAACGGGCGCAGCACGAGCCGTTCGGTCTCAAGGAAGACAGGCATGCCGCGATCTTCTTCGGGCGCCACCGGTCGTGCCACCGGATATTCGCCGGTGCCGCCCGGTGGCCCTCAGGCGACGAAGTGGTCGAACTCGCCGGCCTTGGCGCCCCGGACCCAGGCCAGGAACTTGGTGCGGGTGGTGGTGACGACGCGGTCCGGGTCGTTCGACTCGCGGATGTAGACGAGTTCGCCCTCGGAGGCGATCTCGATGTAGTCGGCCCGGTCGCCGCTGAGGCTGGACTTCTGCCAGTCGAGGTGTTCCACGGGTGCCCCTCCGGATGGTTCGCGGTGACCGGGACGAGGGTACTGCCCCCAGAGCACCGACGGCGGCATCGTTTCGGTCATGTCAATTCGTGCGAGTCGTTGTGCTATTCCATTGGGGTGTCAGTCGTTCCTACACTGAAGCCCCGCCGCACGGGGGCTGCGGGAGGCAGGTTGCCGACGGGCCCGGGGGAGGCGCGTGTGACTGACCGGGGCTGGGACGACGACGACACCCGGCCGTACTTCTTCCTCTCCTACGCGCACACCCCGAAGGCCGGCGCGCGTGGTGCCGGCGACCCCAACCACTGGGTCCGGCAGCTGTACCGGGACCTGTGCGAGGCGGTGCTGCAGCTCACCACCGTCCCGGACGGGGTGCCGGTGGGCTTCATGGACGAGTCCATGCACCAGGGCGAGCTGTGGGCCGAGCGGCTCTCCGACGAGCTGGCGTCCTGCCGCGTCTTCGTCCCGCTCTACTCGCCGCGCTACTTCAACAGCGTCCCGTGCGGGCAGGAGTGGCACGCCTTCACCCGCCGCCCGGTCTACCCGGCGAACCTCGACTCCGAACGGACCAGCGGCATCGTCCCCGTCCTGTGGGCGCCGATGAGCCGCTACCGGCTGCCCAAGGTGGCCAGTGAACTCCAGTTCAACCACGCCGGTTTCGGGCCCGACTACGCCACCGAGGGCCTGTACGCCCTGATGAAGCTCACCTACTTCCGCTCCGCGTACGAGCTGGCCGTGCACCGCCTGGCGGCCCGGATCGTGCAGGTCGCGGAGGAGACCGTGATCCCGATCGGGCGGCGGCTCGAATTCAACTCCCTCCCCAGCGCGTTCAACGTCACCGCGCCGACCAAGCAGCTGCGGATCTCCGTGCTCGCCTACCACCAGGGCGAGTTGCCGGAGGACCGCAGCCCCGACTACTACGGCGACCGGCGCACCGACTGGCATCCGTACCGGCCGGTCGGCTCGCCGATCGCGCAGCACGCGGTCCGCCTGGCCCGGCAGTTGGGGTTCCAGCCGACCGTGCACGAGTTCGACGACGAGGCGGAGTCGATCATCGAGGGCCACGCGGAGGCCCCCGGCCTGCTGCTGCTCGACCGGTGGGCGCTGCGCGACCCGCGCCGGCGCGAGCTGGTACGGCGGTTCGACCGGTCGGACTCCACCTGGGTGAGCGTGCTGGAGCCGTGGAACGCCGACGACCCGGAGTGCGAGGAACAGGCCGGCGAACTCGGCCAGTTGAGCGATGACGCGCTGCGCATCACCCGGCGCGCGGGCCGGCCGAGCTTCCTCGGCGTGACCGGTCCGACCGGGCTGCACACCCTGGAGGACTTCGACGACGCGCTGCCCCGGGCCGCGATGAAGGCCAAGTACGCCTTCGAGGGCCGCACCCGGGCCGAACCGGAGGAACCGCCACCGTCCCGGCCGAGCCTGCGGGAGGCGTTCCGGCGCGGCGGGCCCGGCCCGGACGGAACCGGGCCCGACCCCTTCGAGGAGGAACCCGACCCGGGCAACGGCGGCGGCCCGGGCCCCCACGGCAACGGCCGCAGCCCCCACGGCGACCGCACCGGCAATCACACCGGAGATCGCACCAGCAGTCACACCGGCAACCGCAACGACCCGTACCGCGAGCACGGCCCGTACCGCGACGACGGCGATGACCCCGATGACGGGATGGCGCCCCTGGGAGGACGAGGAAACCGATGACCGAGAACCGCACCAGGAACCTCCGCCTCGGCGGCCTCACCGCCGCCGACCTGGCCGCCCAGCGCGAGGCCGGGCGACAGGCCGCGGAACAGGACCGCGACGGCCGGATCATCACCTTCTACTCCTACAAGGGCGGCACCGGCCGCACCATGGCCCTCGCCAACACCGCCTGGATCCTCGCCGCCAACGGCTTCCGGGTGCTCACCGTGGACTGGGACCTGGAGGCGCCGGGCCTCGCCAAGTTCTTCCACCCCTTCCTCGACCCGGCCTCCCTCGCCGGCACCACCGGGATGATGGACCTGATCGCCGAGTACCGCGAGGAGGCGCTGCGCCCGGTCGAGCACGCCGAGGGCTGGCACCTGGACTTCGCCCGGGTGCACCCGCACGCGCTGTCGCTCACCTGGCCGCACTTCCCGGCCGGCGGCAGCCTGGACTTCCTCTCCGCGGGCCAGTTCAACCGGGACTACTCCGAGGCCGTCACCCACCTCGACTGGGACATCTTCTACGACCGCTTCGACGGCGGGCAGTTCTTCGACGCCCTCAAGGCCGACATGGCCAAGCGCTACGACTACGTGCTGATCGACTCCCGCACCGGCCTGTCCGACATCGCCGAGATCTGCACCGTCCAGATGCCCGACGACCTGGTGGTCTGCTTCACCCTGAGCGACCAGTCCATCGACGGCGCCTCCCGGATCGCCCAGCACATCCACGACCGCTACCGCGACCGCGGCATCCGCATCCTGCCCGTCCCGATGCGCATCGACGAGGGCGAGAAGGAGAAGGCGGACGCCGGCCGCGCCCTCGCGCGGGTCCGCTTCGACGGCCTGCCCTCCGGCTTCAACGGCGAGGAACTCGCCCAGTACTGGGGCTCGGTGGAGATCCCGTACCGGCCGTTCTACGCCTACGAGGAGATCCTCGCCACCTTCGGCGACCAGACCGGCACCCCCACCTCGATGCTGGCCGCCTGTGAGCGGCTGACCTCGATGATCACCGAGGGGCGGGTCTCCGGCCTGCCGCCGGTGGACGAGACGGTCCGGCTGCGCTACGTGGACGCGTTCACCCGCCGCCGCCCGTCCGTCCCCGCCGACCTCTACCTCTCCTACGTCCCCGAGGACCGGATGTGGGCGGACTGGATCGAGTCCGTCCTCACCCGGGCCGGCTTCCGGGTGCTGCCCCGCGACCTCAGCGCCGGCACCGACCCGCGCGAGGAGACCGAGCGCGGCATCGACTCCGCGTTCCGGACGGTCGCCGTGCTCTCGCCCGCCTACCAGCGCTCCCCGCAGGCCCGGGCGCTGTGGGAGTCGGTGGTCAGCTCCGACCCCTCCGGCACCCGGCGCCAGCTGTTGCCGGTCCGGGTCGGCGACGTCCGGCTCACCGCGCCGTTCAGCAACCGCAACCCGGTCGACCTGGTCGGCCGCGACGAGACCCAGTCGATCCAGAGCCTGCTGCGCGCCCTCGGCCGTGGCGACGGGGCGCTCGACGACGCGCCCAACGGCGGGCCGCGCTTCCCCGGCAGCAAGCCCTCGGTGTGGGACGTCCCGCCGCGCAACCCGTCCTTCACCGGCCGCTCCGCCGTCCTGGAGCAGCTGCGCAACCAGCTGCGCGGCGGCATGGCGGCCGTGCTGCCCACCCCGCAGACCCTGTACGGGCTCGGCGGCGTCGGCAAGACCCAGGTCGCGCTGGAGTACGCCCACCGCTTCATGTCCGACTACGACCTGGTCTGGTGGATCGACGCCGAGCAGACCGAGCTGGTCGCCCCGGCGCTCGCCGAACTCGCCCGCCGGCTGGGCCTGCGGGTCGGCGACTCGGTGACCGAGGCCGCCGAGGCCGCCCGGGAGGCGCTGCGCCGCGGCGTGCCCACCTCGCGCTGGCTGCTGATCTTCGACAACGCCGACGAGCCCGCCGAGATCCGCCGGTTCTTCCCCGGCGGCTCCGGCCACATCCTGGTCACCTCCCGCAACCAGGCCTGGACCGGGCACGCCGAGGCGCTGGAGGTCGACGTCTTCACCCGCGGCGAGAGCGTCGAGCACCTGTGCCGGCGCGCCCGCAGCCTCTCCCGGCCGGACGCCGACCGGGTCGCCGAAGCGGTCGGCGACCTGCCGCTGGCCGTCGAGGTCGCCGCCGCCTGGCTGGACACCACCGGCACCCCGGTGGAGACCTACGTCAGCCAGCTGCACGCCGAGGCGGCCCGCGCGCTGGCCGTCGGCCGCCCCGCCGACTACCCGACCCCGGTCGCCGCGACCTGGAACGTCTCCATCGGCCGGCTGCGCCAGCAGTCCCCGGCGGCGGTGCGGCTGCTGCAGCTGTGCGCGTTCTTCGCGCCCGAGCCGATCTCGATGAACCTCTTCTACAGCGACCAGATGATCCGGGCGCTGGTGAGGTTCGACGCCGACCTCAGTGACAAGTTCATGCTGGGCAAGGTGATCCAGGCGATCGGCCGGTACGCGCTGGCCAAGGTCGACGCCGGCAGCAACAGCTTCCAGGTGCACCGGCTGGTCCAAGCGGTGATCCGGGCCGGGATGACCGCCGACGAGCAGGAGGTCGCCGTCCACGAGGTGCACCGCATCCTCACCGGCGCCCGGCCCGTCCTCGGCGACACCGACGACCCGGCCAACTGGCCCGCCTTCGACGAGATCTGGCCGCACCTGTCGCCGTCCAAGGCGCACAACTGCGACGAGGCGGACACCCGTCAGCTGCTCATCGACCGGGTCCGCTACCTGTGGAAGCGCGGCGAACTCGACCGCGCCCGCGACCTCGGCCACGCCCTCGACGCGGAGTGGACCAGCAAGCTCGGCGAGGACGACCGGCAGACCCTGCTGCTGCGCTTCCAGCTCGCCAACGTGCTGCGCTCCCAGGGCAGTTACGCCGAGGCGCTGGCGCTGGACGAGGCCACCCTGGAACGCCAGCGGGCGCTGCTCGGCGAGCACCACCCGTACACCCTGATGACGGCCGGCTCGCTCGGCGCCGACCGCCGGGCGCTCGGCCGGTTCCAGGCCGCGCTCGACCTCGACCGCGAGATCCTCGACCAGTTCCGCGAGCTGTTCGGCGACGACAACCCGCGCACGCTCTCCATGGCGAACAACCTGGCGATCGACTACCGGCTGGTCGGCGAGAGCGAGGCCGCCCGCGAACTCGACCAGGAGACCCTCGACCGGCGCACCGCCGTGCTCGGCCCCAAGCACCCCTACACCCTCATCACCAAGTCCGCCCTCGCCCGCGACCTGCGCGAACTCGGCGACTACCGGGGCTCGGTGGAACTGCTCCAGGAGGTCACCGCGGACTTCGGCGACGGGCTCGACCCGGGCCTGCCGGAGAGCCTGCGCAACGCCAAGTCGCTGGCCGTCTCGCTGCGCCGGATGGGCCAGCTCGCCGAGGCCCGCCGGATCACCAAGGAGACCTACGAGCGCTACCTGGAGCGCTACGGCGCCGACGCCCCCGACGCGCTGGCCTGCGCGCTCAACCTGGCCGCCGACCACAGCGCGTTCGGCGACAAGGAGGCCGCCCGCGACCTCTGCTCCACCGTCTTCGAGGGCCACCGCCGGCTGTTCGGCGACGAACACCCCTTCACCCTGGCCTGCGCCAACAACCTCGGCATCTACCTGCGCGGCAGCGGCGACGTCCAGGGCGCCATCGAACGCGGCCGGCTCACCGTCGAGGGGCTCACCCGCTCGGTCGGCCCGGAGCACCCGTACACCCTCAACGCGATGATCAACCTGGCCAACGCCTACGGCGACGACGGGCAGTCCGCGCTCGCCGAACAGCTCGGCCGGGCCGCCCACCGGGGCCTGTGCGAGCGCTACTCGGCGCAGCACCCGGACGCGGTGGCCTGCGAGGCCAACCTGGCCGTCACCCTGCGGTCGGCCAACCGGCACACCCAGGCCGCCGAGCTGCGCGCACGCGCGATCGCCGAGCTGATCCGGCAGTTCGGCGAGGAACACCCGAACACGGTGTCGGCGCGGGGCTGGAAGCGGATCAACCGCGACCTGGAGCCGCAGCCGGTCTGACCGGGAGGGCGGGGTACGCTGCGGCACCATGAACGAGCGCAGCGGGAGGACCACCGGAAGCCGCGGGTGGGCGGAGGCCGCTGCCGGGCGGAGCGAGGTGGACGCATGAACGGGCGCAGCGAGGGAACCACGGGCCGGAGCACCCCGCCCCCGGTCCTGGTCACCCGGCGCCTCGCGCCCGGCGTCATCGAACGGCTCACCGCCCGGCACGCCGTCACCTGCCACGACTCGGACCTGGCGATGGACCGGGCCGAGCTGCTCGCCGCCGTCCGCGGCCGGCGGGCCGTGCTCACCACCCTGGACGACCGGGTGGACGGCGAGTTCCTGGACGCGGCCGGTCCTGGGCTGCGGATCGTCGCCAACCACGCGGTCGGCTACCACAACATCGACCTGGCGGCCTGTGCCGAGCGCGGCGTGCTGGTCTCCCACACCCCGGGCGTGCTCACCACCGCCACCGCCGACATGGCCTGGGCGCTGCTGCTGGCCGCCACCCGCCGGCTCGGCGAGGGCGAGCGGCTGCTGCGCTCCGGCACGCCCTGGACCTGGGCGCCCACCTTCCTGCTCGGCCTGGAACTGGCCGGCACCCCGCTGGGCGTGCTCGGCATGGGCCGGATCGGCCGGGCGGTGGCCCACCGGGCCCGCGCCTTCGACATGCCGGTCAGCTACCACAACCGCCGTGAACTGCCGCCCGAGCAGGCCGGGGGCGCCGAGTGGAAGTCGCTGGAGGACCTGCTCGCGACCTCCACCGTGCTGGTCGTCACCTGCCCGCTCAGCGAGGCCACCCGGCACCTGCTGGACGCCCGCCGGCTGGCGCTGCTGCCGCCCGGCGCGGTGGTGGTCAGCATGACCGCCGGGGTGGTGGACGAGGAGGCGCTGGCCGCCGCGCTGGAGTCCGGCGCGCTGTTCGCCGCCGCCGTCGACAACTTCGAGCACGAGCCCGCCGTCCCGTCCGCGCTGCTCGCCCAGGAGCGCGCGGTGCTGGCCCCGCACCTGGGCAGCGCCACCGTCGCCACCCGGCAGGCGATGGGCGGCCTGGCGGTGGACAACGTCCTGGCGGTGCTCGACGGCGGGGAGCCGGTCACCCCGGTGCGGCCCTAGCTAGGCCGCGGTCCGGGGCACCCCGGTGCGGCCCTGGCGGTTCTGATCAGTTCTGGTCGCGGAGGTCGGTGACCGGATCAACCCGCCGCCCAGGCCAGGGCGGTGGTCATCACCCGGAACGCCCCGAAGTGCGCGGCGCCGGGCTCCAGGAAGAGTTCGGCGTCCGGGATGTGGTCGGCCAGCCAGCGGGAGTGGTCGACCGGCGAGAACTGGTCGTCCGCGCCGTGCCAGAGCCAGGTCGGCACCCGCACGGACCCGACGTCGAAGCCCCAGTCGGCCGTGAAGGCCAGCACGTCGTCGATCCAGCCGTCCGCGCCGTGCCGGAACGCCTCCCGGTAGTTGCTCTGCAGCATCCGCCGCAGTCCGCTGTCGGCCACCACCTCCCGGTCGGCGGGGGAGAGTTCGGTGCGCAGCCCGTTCAGCAGCCGGACCGGGTCGTCCTTGATCTGCCGGGAGCGGAACTCCATCGCGTCGGCGATCCGGCCGTGCCCGCGCTCGGCCTCCTGGTACGCCCGGACGTTGGACGGGGTCATCCCCGCGTACCAGTCGAGGCCGGTCGCGTTGCGCGGCGCCAGGCCCACCAGGACGGCGACCCGGCTGACCCGTTCCGGCAGCAGGGCCGCGCAGGCCAGCGCGTGCGGTCCGCCGCCGGAGCGGCCGAGCACCGCGAAGCCGTCCAGCCCGAACTCGTCGGCGATGGCCCGCACATCGGCCGCCGCCGCGGCCACCCGGCGGCCGAACAGCCGGGTCGAGTCGCCGTAGCCGGGCCGGTCGTACGAGATCAGCCGCACGCCGAGCCGGTAGAGCACGGTGCTGCGCGGGTGCGGGCCGACCCGGCTGCCGGGCATGCCGTGCAGCAGGAACACCGGCCGGCCGCGCGGGTCGCCGAGGGACTCGACCGCGAGGGCGCGGTCGTCCGCGGTCTTGACCATCCGTAACGACACCTGCGGCCTCCTCAGTGCTCCCGGTCGGTTCGGTGCTCCGGGCCGGTCCCCGGCTCCCGGTCGTTCTCCCGGCCCCGGTCGTCCTCGTGCTCCGGGTCGTCCTCGTGCTCCGGGTCGTCCTCGTGCTCCCGGTCGGTGGTGGTGCGCACCTCCCGGCGGGCCTGCCAGGTGGTGTGCTCCCGGGAGATCGCGTCCTCGGCGTCCCGGGCCAGCCGGGCCCAGACCTCCTCGGCCTCCAGGGCGTCCAGGTCCAGTTCGGCGAGCTGGCGGCGGATCTGCGCCAGTTCCTCGGCGGCCAGCGCGTACGCGGCGGCCAGCGGCCGGTACTGGCGCAGTTGCGCCCAGGCGGTGACCGAGGCGGCCACCGCCGAGACGGTGCCCAGCGCGTCGTAGGTGAACGCGCCGAGCGCCCGCAGCAGCGCGAGCGCGAGTCCGAGCGCGGGCAGCAGCACGCCCAGCACCCCGGCCCAGTGGCCGGCCCGGGCGCAGTGCCGGGCCTTGGCGCGGTACCAGTCGTGCTGCACCCGGATCCGCTCGTCCAGGTACACCTCGCGGCGCACCGCGAGCGGCTGTTCGCGCAGGTCGCGCATCGCCGCGGTGATCTCCGCCCCGCCGTCCGGCGCGGCGACCGGGCTGTGCTGGAAGGCGTCGAGCACCCGGCCGAGCTGGAAGCGGTACAGGCCCTCGGCGTCCGGCAGGGTGCGCGGCGGCGGCTGGTAGGCGTCGGCCCGGACGGCGTACTTCCAGACCAGGGTCTTCACCGACTCGGCGGCCGCCCGCCCCTCGTACCAGAGGCCCTGCGGGTTCTGCCGGCTGATCACCACCGCCAGCGCGATCGCGCCGAGGTAGGCGCCGGCGGCCGGCCAGGCCCAGGGCTCGCCGTCGGCCGAGCCGGTCGCGGCGGCGACCACCAGCAGGATCAGCTCCCAGGCGGAGAGCAGCACCGAGCGCCGCTGCCCGCGCAGCGAGGCCGCGTCGGCGGCCCAGAAGAACCCGGGCAGCAGGTCCCGCTCACGCACCCACCCGGTCCGTCCCGCACCAGACGCCATGTTCGGCCCCCACCCGTCGCTCCGGTCGCACCGCTCTCCTGCCCCGGGCGGCTTCCCGGTACGCCTGGCGCCGCCCGGGGCGGCGCGCAATGGCCGGGAAGGCCCGCTGGATTGTCCGGTACGCCTCGTGTTCGAACCGACACCCAGCGTGCGGGGGTGCGAGGGGTCGGCGGGTGTGCGCGGGGGTTCGGCAGGTGCGCCGGCAGGTGCGCCGGCAGGCGCGTCAGTAGGTGTAGAGGACCCGCTCGGCGTTGTCGGCCATCTGCCGGGCGTTCCACTCGGTGCCGCCCGGGACGTTGCCGGAGCGGAACAGCGGCGGGGCGGGGGCGTCCCCGGCGGCCGCCCGGTCGGCCAGTCGGCCGACCGCCGAGGCGACCACGGCCTGCATCAGCGCGCTGGTCACGATGGTGGAGACCGGGCCGAAGGTGGTCTCGGCGCCCGGGTGGGTCAGCTCGCCGTCGCCGACCGCGATCTTGCTGTCCAGCACCACGTCGCAGTGGTCCTTCAGGTACGTGCCGGACGGGTGCGCCGAGGGCACCTCCGCCGGGTAGGCCAGCGAGGTCACCCCGACCACCTTCAGGCCGCGGTCCCGGGCGTACCGGGCCAGCTCGACCGGCATGACCTGACGGCCGGACAGCGAGATCACGAACAGCAGGTCGCCGGCGGTCGCCGGGGTCAGGTCCAGGGTCGCGGTGGCCAGCCCGGAGACCCGCTCCAGGGCGCTGGACAGCGGCGCGGGCATCACCGTGACCCCGGTCGTCCCGGGCACGTTCAGCAGGTTCACCGGGACCAGGCCGCCGGCCCGGTAGACCACGTCCTGGGCCGGCAGCGCCGAGTGTCCGGCACCGAAGGTGAAGACCCGGCGGCCCTCCGTCATCGCCTCCGCCAGCAGCGCGGCGGCGGCCTCGATGGTGTCGGCCTCCTCCGCGCGGACCCGCTGGAGGTGGCCGATCGCGGCGTCGAAGTACCTGCCGACCAGGTCGTTCATCTGGTGCCTCCGCTCTCTGCCGGTGAGGGAACCGGCCGGGTGGGGCGGTCCGGGTGGTCCAGACCGCCGGTGGAGAAAGCTACGGCGAGCACGGTCGCGCCCCGGTGGTACCGCTGTCAACAGGAGCGAAATCCCGTACCCGAAGCCGCCGAGCGGGCCCGGTTGTCGCCCCGGTACGTCAGAATTGGCGATGAGGACACCGAAGAACGGAGCCAGCGGCGATGTCTGGGCTGATCGACACCACTGAGATGTACCTTCGCACCATCCTGGAGCTGGAGGAGGAGGGCATCGTCCCGATGCGCGCCCGGATCGCCGAGCGCCTGGAACAGAGCGGGCCGACGGTCAGCCAGACGGTCGGCCGGATGGAGCGCGACGGACTGCTCCAGGTCGCCGGGGACCGTCACCTCGAACTCACCGAGGAAGGCCGCCGCCTCGCGGTGCGCGTGATGCGCAAGCACCGCATCGCGGAGTGCCTGCTCGTCGACGTGATCGGCCTGGAGTGGGAGCAGGTGCACGAGGAGGCCTGCCGCTGGGAGCACGTGATGAGCGAGACGGTCGAGCGCAAGGTGCTCGCCATGCTCGGCCACCCCACCCAGTCCCCGTACGGCAACCCGATCCCGGGCCTGGACGAGCTGGGCGACACCAAGGCCGAGGGCGAGGGCTTCGACGCCGGGCTCGTCCCGCTGGACACCGTCAAGCCGGGCGACGACGGGGCCGATGTGGTGGTCCGTCGGATCGGCGAGCCGATCCAGACCGACAGCGCCCTGATGAGCACGCTGCGCCGGGCCGGCGTCCGCCCGGGCTCCACGGTCAAGGTGAGCGCCGGGGTGGCGGGCGTGCTGGTCGGCAGCGGGGAGAACGCGGCGGAGCTGGGCAAGGACATCGCCCAGCACGTCTTCGTCGCCCAGCCCTGAGGGTCGGCGCTCGCGACGACCCGCGAGCGGGACGACCGGCTGACAAGACGCCCGACGGGCGAACGACCAGGGCCCGCTGCTCCCCGTGCAGCGGGCCCCGCTCGTCCTCCCCGCTCCCTCCCTGCTCCCTCCCTGCTCCCCGCCCGGGCTCCCTCCCGGACTCCCCTCCAGCGCCTCGCCCGGCTTCCCCGTCCGAGCGACCCTCCGGCGTTCCCACGCACCGCAATTCCTCCCCTCGGCCGATCATGGCAATCCTTGAGCGCTGTCACTCGTACGAGGGGCTTCTCCGGTTGACCAGCGGGTAGGCGGAAGCCTTATCCGGACATGCGTATGACGGGCCCCGCCTCCGGTGGGAGGCGGGGCCCGTCACTCGCGCGCGTTGTGTCGCGCGGTGCGCGCCCTCGCCCGATAGGCGTAGGGCGGCCGTTCAGGGGAGGGTGAACCGGCGGGCGGCCGCGCTCAGCCCACCGTCGCCGGCTGGGCGGCCCGGGCGGCCTGGTGGGCGGGCGCCTCGCGGCCGCAGGCGTACGCGAGCGGGCTGATCAGCTCGGCGGCGTCGGGCAGCCAGCGGTTGAGCGCGGAGGGGGAGCGAGCCCACTGGGCGTACCCGGTGGAGCCGATCCGGGACGGCGGGGCGACGGTCCAGTCCCCCTCGCCGCGGGCGACCAGGTCCAGCCGGCCGGGCGGCCAGCCGAGCTTGCGGAGCATCTCCGGGAGCTTGGCCGCGACCCCGGGCAGGACCAGGAAGTGCAGCCGGCGGCCGATCCGTCCGGGCGCGGCGGGCAGGACCGCGACCGGGCCGAGCTGGAGGTCCATCCGTTCCATCCGGGCCAGCGCCAGGCAGCCGGCCGTCTCCGGCACGTCCAGGACGTCGAAGGAGCGGCCGGTGGGCAGCAGGATCGAGGCTTGCGGGCGCTCGGTCCACCAACGGCGCACCGCGCCCGGCCCGGCGCTCGCCCTGCGGGCCCAGTCCGCGTCCAGCGGGTGGGCGCCCGGCAGCGTGCAGTGCCGGTCGCCGCAGGAGCAGCGGGCGGGCCCGTCGCCGTCGATCAGCCAGGCGCCCGGTGCGACCTCCCAGTGGCGGTTCTCGGCGTAGCCGACGGCTTCGATGAGCAGCGGGGGCAGACCGGCGTTCTTGTCCTGGCCGGAGGCGTCGGGGGTGTCTTCCACGCGCTGCTCAACTACCGTGTGTGAGCCTGGTTACGGCCCGGTGCTGCCCGGTTGGGCGCATCCCGGCAATGTCACCCGTTCCGGTTACTCCTCCGAGTTGGGGCGGCCGGGAGCAGGCGCAGCGGGGGCGCACGGGAGCATTTCCCAGGGCGCAAGGGGGGTGCGGATCGTCACCGTGGGTATCCCGGTGGCGTTGCTGATCGCTAACCTGGTGTCAGATTCCTTGGACGGTCGGACAGTCGGCAACAGATCAGCAGAATCGTCGCCCGCCGGCCGGGACCGGAGGGTGTGGGGAGGCGAAGCCCAATGGCCGCGAGACCACTCGTCGCACGACAGCCCAACGAGCGTCTGCAGCAACTGATCCAGGAGGCCAGCTGCTCCAACGCCGGCCTGGCCCGGAGGGTCAACCTCTGCGGCGCCGAGCACGGGCTGGACCTGCGCTACGACAAGACCTCCGTCGCCCGCTGGCTGCGCGGTCAGCAGCCGCGCGGCCAGGCGCCGGCGGTGATCGCCGAGGCCCTGGGCCGCAAGCTCGGCCGCAGCGTGTCGGTCGAGGAGATCGGCATGGCCGACGGCAAGAACCTCAGCTCGGGCATCGGGCTGCAGTTCGCGCCGACGCTCGGCGCCGCCCTGGAGCAGGTCTGCGAGCTCTGGCGCAGCGACGTCGGCCGCCGCGACTTCCTGACCGGGGCGACGGTCGCCGCCTCCGCGCTGGTGGAGCCCAGCCGGGACTGGCTGATCACCCCGCCGGATCCGGTGGTGGCCCGGGCCGGCGGCCCCCGGGTCGGTCCGACGGACGTGGCCGCGATCAAGGCGACCACCGCGATGCTGGTCGACCTGGACCACCGCTTCGGCAGCGGGCACGTCCGCCCGGTGGTGGTGCACTACCTCAACTCGGTGGTCTCCGGCCTGCTCGGCGGCGCCTACCGGGAGGAGACCGGTCGCCAACTCTTCGCCGCGGTGGCCCGGTTGACGGAGCTCGCCGGCTACATGGCGGTGGACACCGGGCAGCCGGGGCTGGCCCAGCGCTACTACATCCAGGCGCTCCGGCTCGCCCAGGCGGCCGACGACCGCGGTTACGGCGGCTACGTGCTGGCCGCCTCGATGAGCCACCTGGCGGCGACCCTCGGCAACCCGCGGGAGATCGCCCAACTCGCCCGCGCCGCCCAGGAGGGCGCCCGGTCGGTGGCCACCCCCACGGCGATGGCGATGTTCTACGCCGCCGAGGCCCGCGGCCACGCCCTGCTCGGCGACGCCCGCTCCTGCGAGGCGGTGTCGGCCAGGGCGCTGGAGATGATGGAGAAGCGCCGCCCGGAGGACGACCCGGACTGGATCGCCCACTTCGACGACGCCTACCTCGCCGACGAACTGGCCCACTGCCACCGGGACCTGGAACAGGCCGGCCAGGCCGAGCACTACGCCCGCCGGGCGCTCGACCTGCACCCGCCGACCCGGGTCCGGCGCCGTGCGGTGGACCTGGTGCTGCTGGCCACCGCGCAGTTGCAGCAGCGGGACCTGGAACGCGCCTGCGAGACGGGCACCCAGGCGGTCCGGCTGCTGAGCGGGCTGCGCTCCAACCGGGGCGTGGAGTACCTGGACGAGTTCCGGCGCCGGCTGGAGCCCTTCCGGGAGCAGCGGGTGGTCCGCGAGTTCCACGCCCGGGCGGACGCGGAGGCCGCCTGACCAGCGGCGGACCCGTACCGTCCGGACGGGGAGCGTGACGGATGTCCCGCCCACGTGGTCACCCGGTGAGCCGAACCGGTAGCGTGGGCGTGGCGTCCAAGGAACTGTGATGCTCCCAAGAACCGACGAGATGTGGTCCGCCGTCAGCGCGCGGTCCTGCACAGGTGAGGAATCGCGTTGAGTCAGCGCCGCTCGTACCCCAACTCGGGTGACTTCAACCTGGACGACCTGTTCCGCCCCGAGCCCGGCGGGCCGCAGGGCCAGCCGGGGCAGCCGCAGTTCCAGGAGCAGCCCGGCCGGCCGCCGTTCCCGGGCCAGTCCGCGGTGCCGCCGGTGGGGCAGCCGTCCGGGCAGCCGGAGTACCTCGGCGAGGGTGGGTACGCGTCCGAGGGGGCGTACGTGTCCGAGGGCGGGTACCCGCCGCCGCACCAGGCCCCGCCCGCGCAGCCGGTGCCCGGGCCGGGTGCCCCGTGGGGCGCGCCGCAGCCCGGGTACGGCGTGCCGCCGCAGGCCGAGCAGGCCCCGGAGACCCAGTACCTGCCGCCGTACCCGGCCGGCGATCCGCAGGGGGGCGGCTACCCGGCGCCGGGGCCGCAGGCCCAGCCCGGCTTCCCGCAGCAGCAGCCCGCGCCCGGCTACCAGGCGTACCCGCCGGCCGCGCAGGTCCAGCAGGTCCAGCCGGCCTACCCGGCGCAGGACCGCGGCCAGGGGTACGCGCCGGACCGCGGCCAGGGCTTCGACGCGACCCAGGCGGGCGGGTCGGCCCGGGACGGCCGCCCGTCCAACAAGCTGATCATCGGCGGGGTGGTGGCGGGCTGCGCCGCGGCCGGCATCCTGGTCGCCGTCCTGATGAGCGGCAACGACGCCACCAAGGACGAGAAGAAGAGCACCCCGGTGGCGGCGGCCACCACCGGTGCTGCCTCCGGCACGGCGAGCGCGAGCGGCTCCGGCGCCGCCGTCGACCCGGACGTCAAGGCGCAGGCCCAGCCGCTGTCGGACCTGCTGGGCACCGCGAGCGACAGCCGGAGCGCGGTGGTCTCCTCGGTCGCCTCGGTGCAGAAGTGCGACAAGCTGCCCGAGTCCCAGCAGGCCCTGACCGCCGCGGCGGGCAAGCGGCGCGAGCTGCAGAGCAAGCTCGGCCAGCTCAAGACGGACAAGCTGCCCGGCGGTCAGCAGCTGGTCGAGCAGCTGAACGCGGCCTGGACCGCCTCGGCCCAGGCCGACGACGAGTACGCGGCCTGGGCGCAGGACGCGCAGGCCGGCTGCGACGCGAAGAAGCAGGACAACCAGCACTACAAGAACGCCGTCCAGGCCAGCGGCACCGCGACCAACGCCAAGAAGCAGGCCTCCACGCTCTGGAACACGATCGCCGGCCAGACCGGCCTGCCCAACCGCGGCGACGGCGACCTCTGACCGGCGGACTCTGACGGGCGACCTCTGACCGGCGGGCTCAGACGGGTGGGCTCAGACGGGCGGACTCTGACGGGTGGGCTCAGACGGGTGGGCTCAGACGGGTGGGGGCGGGCCGCGACCGGCCCGCCCCCACCCGTACCGCGCCCGTCACGCCGGCGGGCGTCCCCCGGTGAGCACCCAGCGGACGTCCACGAAGCCCGGCTGCTGCAGGGTCATCCGGCCGTTCTTGACCACCTGGTAGGTGACCCAGGTGTTCACCAGCCGCGGCGACGCGGTGCTGGGCAGCATGCTGGTGGTGCCCCAGTTCAGCGGCGGGGTGATCCCGACGTCGATGCCCTCGCCGGAGTCCAGCAGCCCGGTGACCGTCTTCGTGGTGACCGACTTGCCCGCCTCCGACAGCTTCTGCGCGGCCACCCGGAACACCTCGTACGCGACCCAGGTGGTCTGCACCCCGGGGTCGGAGACGTCGATGGTGCTGCCGCCGGTGGTGTCGGTGCGCACCACCCCGCGCAGCCCGTCCCAGATCTTCGCCGACTCCGGCGGGTACCAGCTGGCGACGTAGGCGCCGCCGAGCGGGCCGGAGTCACCGCCGGTGGAGTCGACCACCGACTGCTGGACGCTGCCGATGACCGACGCGAGCCGGGTGTTCTTCGGGTTGAGCCGCCGGTAGGAGTCCAGCAGGTTGCCGGTCGGCACGGCGGCCAGCGCGCTGGTGACGCAGTTGCCCGGCTCGTCCTTGCCGATCGCCTTGCGGGCCACCGGGGTGTAGTCGGAGGACTGCTCGGGCGCCTTGACGTCCAGCAGTTTGATCCCGGCCGGCCGGAGCGCGGTGCCCAGGTAGCCGAGCAGGCTGTCGCCGGCCGGGGTGTCCGGGCGGACCACGGACACCGACTTGCAGCCGGCGTCCACCAACTGGCGTCCGCTGCCCGCGATCAGGGCCGGCAGGCCGCCGTCCACCGGGTAGGACAGCGGGCTGGCGAACTCGGGCTGGGAGAGCCCGTAGCCGCCGATCAACGGGATGCCGGCGCGCTCCAGCACCGGCATGAAGGCCTCGCCCCACTGGCTGTAGGAGCCGATCACGGCGACGGCCTTGGCGTCCACCGCCTGCTGGGCGCAGGCCCGGGCGCCGTCGGCGGTGTTGTGCTCGTTGCAGGTGATCACCCGCAGCCGGTGGCCGTTCAGCCCTCCCTTGGTGTTGACGTCCTGGCCGATCGCGGAGGCGAGCGCGGTCATGCCCGGCCGGTCGGCCGAGCCGGTCCCGGAAGGGGCCCAGGTCATCACGGTCAGGTCGGCGCCGCTGGTGGAAGCATCGGCCGGTCCGCCGCACGCGGAGGCCGAGAAGAGGGTGGGGAACAGCACCGCAGCGGTCGCGGCGGCGGCGATCGGACGTCGGCGGCGGCGCCGTCCGATCGCGGGACGGGCCTGGAACGGATCCCTTCGGCTGGTCATCGGTCTTCCCTCTCTGGGGCGCACTCCGGCGCACCGGAATCAGCCAAGCCCCGGCGCCGCAAGCCGAGAGGGCCGAAGTGCGAACGATCGGCAAACGGCCGCTGAAATCCGGAGGGGTACGCGTGTAGATCGGGAGTGGAGTACGAACGGACGAGGAACGTACGATCGTTGACCATGTCCGTCAGCACAGATTCTTCGCACCGGTCCGCCCGAAACCCTTCTCGTCCGGGCCACCGCTCCAGCACCATGGGCGGCATGCCGCTCAATGACCTGCCCTGGTGGCGCTGGCGAGCCCGACTGCGCTCGGCGCTGCACATGCTGTCCGACCCCGCCTTTCAGCAGGAGGCCTGGCTGACCGGCCGGGACGGCTACGGGGACATCACCGACGCCGTCTACCGGCTGGTCGAGGACACCTGGCTGGACCGCTGGTCCGCCGAGAAGTACGTGGGCACGATGGTCCGCGACTCCGCCGAGGCCGCGCTGGTCGACGTCGCGGTGCTGCGGGCGGTGCAGATGCTGCACGAGGTCGGCGCGGACGCCCCGGCCTCCGCCTACCTCGGCCACCCCGGCTGGCCGGAGGCCGTCCGGGCCGCCCGCGAGGCGCACGTGCTGCTGGCGTCCAACGACGGGGACGACCCGGACGCGGCGCCCAAGTCGCTGGACGTGCTGCGCATCCTCACCCAGGTCTGACCTCCGGGCCCGCCCGGGCCGGCCCCGGTCGGACGATGCCGTCCCGCAGTACGGGCAGCGGGGCGGCGGCTGTCCAGGATGTGACACGCTGGACCGTTCACGCACGTCACGACCTCAGAACGGGATACGCCAGTGGAACAGCAGCCGGCCGGTGCCCAGTACGTCCTCACGCTGTCCTGCCCCGACAAGCAGGGCATCGTCCACGCTGTCTCCAGCTACCTCTTCATGACCGGCTGCAACATCATCGACAGCCAGCAGTTCGGCGACAGCGGCACCGGGCTCTTCTTCATGCGGGTGCACTTCTCCGCCCCCGAGCCGGTCACCGCCGACAAGCTGCGGGCCAGCTTCGCCGCGATCGGCGCCTCCTTCGGGATGGACTGGCAGATCCACCCGAGCGACCAGCGGATGCGGATCGTCCTCATGGTCAGCAAGTTCGGCCACTGCCTGAACGACCTGCTCTACCGCACCCGGATCGGCGCCCTGCCGGTGGAGATCGCCGCCGTGGTCTCCAACCACACCGACCTCCAGGACCTGACCGAGAGCTACGGGGTCCCGTTCCACCACATCCCGGTCACCAGGGAGACCAAGGCGGAGGCCGAGCAGCGGCTGCTGGACCTGGTCGCCAAGGAGGACGTCGAACTGGTCGTGCTGGCCCGCTACATGCAGGTGCTCTCCGACCAGCTCTGCACCGAGCTGTCCGGCCGCGTGATCAACATCCACCACTCCTTCCTGCCGAGCTTCAAGGGCGCCAAGCCGTACCACCAGGCGCACGCCCGCGGCGTGAAGCTGATCGGCGCCACCGCGCACTACGTCACCGCCGACCTGGACGAGGGCCCGATCATCGAGCAGGAGGTGGCCCGGGTCACCCACGACGTCAGCCCGGACCAGTTGGTCGCGCTCGGCCGGGACGTCGAGTGCCAGGCGCTGGCCCGCGCGGTCAAGTGGCACAGCGAGCACCGGGTGCTGCTCAACGGCGCCCGTACGGTCGTCTTCGCCTGACCGCTCAGGGGCGGGAGAGCAGCGGGAGCGCGTGCAGCACCTCGCGGACCGCGGCCCGGTCCCCGTGCTCACCGACCGGCAGCCGGTCCGGGTCGCGGTGCGCGGCGGCCAACTGGCAGAGCTCCAGGCCGTCCAGCACCATCGAGGCCACCGGCTCCCCGCCGGGCGGCGGCCCCGCGTCCGCGCCGTTCACGCGGTTCGAGCCGTTCACGCCGTTCACGCCGGTCGCGCCGTGCGGGCCGTCCGGCCCGTCGCCGCCGTCCAGCGGGACCAGCCACTCGCCGCTCGCCGGGCCGTCGATCACCAGCCGCAGCCTCCGGGCGGTCCGGCTCCCGCCGTCCGGCGCGGCCGGCGCCCCGGCGTGCTCGGGCCGGGCCGCGCGCAGCCCGGCCAGCGCCCGGGGCAGCAGCCGGACCACCAGCTCCACCATCTGCCGCAGGTGCTGCGGCGCGGGCGGGTCGTACGGGTAGGCGACCGCGCGGGCCACGTCCTCGCCGTGCACGTAGCACTCCAGGGCGCGGTCCACGAAGGCGTCGCGCAGCGGCAGCACGGTGCCGCCGTAGTCGACCGGGGTGTTGCCCTGCGGCGCGAGCGCGGCGCCGCGCACCAGGTCGTGGGTCTGCCGCCGCCACCGGGAGCGCACCGACTGCGGTGCCAGGGCGCCCTGGTCGGCGAGCATCCGGGCGGTGCGCGCGGCGATCACGCCGTACGGGCCGCCCTGCGGCGGGACGCGCGGCAGCGCGGGCGGCCGGGCCGGATCCTGCGGCGGCACCCGCCGTTCGGCGGCCGCGGCCGGGGCGCCCGGGCCGGTCGGCACCGGGTCGGGCAGGCCGAGGGCGAGGGCCAGGAAGCCGTCCACGGCGGTCAGCCGGCCGAGCACCTCGGCCGGGCGCAGCCGCTCGGTGCCGCCGTGCCACGGCAGTTCGGCCACCTCCTGCCACTCCTCCGGGCCGAGGTCGCGCAGCAGCGCGTCGAGCTTGGCGGTCTCCGCGGTGTAGGGCATGCCCCAGGCGGGGACGGGCAGTTCGGCCGGACGGCGGGCCAGGCACCAGTCGAGCACCTGCTGGCGCAGCGAGCCGGGCTGGTCCAGCGGCTCGTCGAGGGAGAGCCAGCCGGCCGCGTCGCGCAGCCGGGCCGCCTCCTCGGCGCACTCCGGGCAGGCGCGCAGGTGCTGTTCCAGGTCGGCGGCGTCGCGGGCCGGGCAGGCGCCGAGGGCCCAGGCGCCGAGCAGCGAGCGCAGGGCGTCGTGCCGCTCCTCAGTGCTGCTCACGTCTCCCCGTCCCCCGCTTCGTCCTGGCGGGCGCGTTCCTCGGCCAGTTCGGTGGCCAGCAGTTCCAGTCCGAGCCGCATCCGCTGCTTGGCGGCCTGTTCGCTGATGCCGAGCAGGCGGGCCGTCTCCCGGTAGGTGCGGCCGTCGTAGTAGGTCACCGCGATGGTCTCCCGCAGGGGTTGGGGCAGGGAGTCGACCACGTACTGGACGCGGGCGGCGGTGGCCACGGCGCGGATCTCCGCCTCGGTGCGGGTCTCCGCTTCGGCACGGGTCTCCGCCGCGAGCCCGCGGAGGTCGCCGCCCGGTACGCGTTCGGCGGCCCGCCGCGCCCGGAGCCGTTCGACCGCGCGGCGGTGGGTGAGCGCGCCGAGCCAGGACCGCAGGGTGCCCTGGGCGGGGTCGAAGTCCTCGGGGTGCTCCCAGACGTGTGCGAATATCTCCCGGGTGAGCTGGGCGGCGGCGGCCTGGTCGGCCAGTATCCGCCCGGCCAGGCCGTGCACCATCGGCGCGAGCTGGTCGTAGAGTTCGCCGAGCGCGGTCTCCTCGCCGCGCGCGAGGCGGCGCTGCAACTGCTCGTCCCAGCGCGGGGGCCGCTCCGGGGTGGCCATCGGGAACCACCCTTCTGCCCGGGGTCGCTGGCTTACCCAACGGTATCTTGCGGCCGGTCCGCGGTGGACGGAATCCGGCAAGAACGGAATCCGGTCTCGCGGATCCTCATCGTGCGGACCGTCAGGGGCCGTGGATCTTCACATGGTGGGACCGTCCGCTCGTGGGACCGTCCGCCGATGCGGCTGTTCGAGAGCCGCTGGACATATGTCGCACGGGTGGTTCGCGAGTGGCGGGAGGGGCGCCGGGGGTGTCCGGCGGTAGGTTCCCGACTGCGGGACCGGCGGGTCGGCCCGGGCCGGACGCGCGCCGGTACGAGGCTCGCGAGAGTGAGCGGGACAGTATGCACTGCCCTGTCCCCCGATCGCCGGAATATGCCCGAAGCGCTTGCTGCGGTCCGCCCGCCCGCCCATCCTGAGGCGTATTCGTGTCGCGGCCGGTGCGCGACCGACGAGTCGGCGCGGACGAGTGGGCGCGGGTGGACGGACCGGGCGATCGCCCGGGTGCGGCTCGGGTGGCGCCGGGCGGAGTGCGAGGGCCCGCAGGCCGGTCGATCCGGCCCGATCGGGACTTAGGCCGAACTGCGAGTGCGGGTGGTGGAGCGGTGCAGGTTCTTCAGGTACAGCTGGCGGTGCAGGCGGACCCCGCCGAGGTCGGCCGGGCCCGTCGATGGGTGCGCTCGCGGCTGTTGAACCACGGGGTGGACCCGGACGCGCCGATGGCCGAGACGGTGGTGCTGGTGGTCTCGGAGCTGGTGACCAACGCCGTCGTGCACACCGGCTGTCCGGCCGTGCTGCGGCTCTGCCTGCCGATGACCGAGGACGTGACGGGGCCGGACGGGGCGGCCGTGGCGGACGGGACGGCCCGAGTCGACGGGACGGCCGCGCCGCTGCGGGTGGAGGTCGCCGACGCCAGCCGGGCCGCTCCCGCCCCGCGGCACGCCGGGGCGGACGAGGACGCGACCAACGGGCGCGGCCTGGAGCTGGTCGAACTGCTCTGCGAGCGCTGGGGCTGGTACCCGGACGGCTCGGGCAAGCGGGTCTGGTGCGAGATCGGCCTCGGCGCCCGCCCGGCCGATCCGCTGGCGGACGTGGACTGGGCGGCTTTGGCGCAATAGCGGCTTTCCCGGCGGCCGCAGGACCCGTGGCGATCACCGGCCGAAAGGTGACGCAACCATTCCGAATTTCGGACTAGCCATTGACGTGACGTATCCGACTGATCACGCTTGGGTGCGGCTCTCCGTTGCGAGGGGACGCCGAGGGGTCGTCCGACCACCGCCGCGGTGCCGCTGTCCAGGGGGATCGAGTCAGCGAGGGGGGCCGCGGACTGTCGGTCGCAGGCCGCTCCTCGGCGAGTGCGGGGGCCGCGGCGCGGGTTCAGGGCCCGCGTGTCGCGGTTGGATGGCGGCGTGCCGTTCCGCGCTCGGGGTGCGCACGGCCTGCCGCCATCCACTGCGTCGGTCGCGGGGCGGCTGGATCCGGCCACCCGGCGGTCGGTCGCCGGATCGCTTCCGCAGACGGTCTTCGGTGGAGCCGAGGGGCCGAGGGAGCCGGCCCGTTTCGGGTGCGGGTCTCAGCGGGGGGCCGTGCGGAAGGTGCGCCGGTAGGCGCTGGGCGCCACGTCGAGCCGGCCGCGCAGCTGCAGCCGCAGCGAGGCGGCGGTGCCGAAGCCGGACTCCCGGGCGACCTGGTCGATCGTCAGGTCGGTCCGCTCCAGCAGTTGGCGGGCCCGCTCGGTGCGCTGGGTGGTGATCCACTGGCCGGGGCTGGCGCCGGTCTCCTCGCGGAAGCGCCGGGTGAAGGTCCGTACGCTCATGCCCGCCCGGTCGGCGAGCCGGCGCAGTTCGAGCGGCTGGTCCAGGTGCTCCAGGGCCCAGGCGCGTACGGCGGCGGTGCCGTGGTCGCCGCGGTCCACCGGGCTCGGGGCCTCCACGTACTGCTTCTGGCCGCCCTCGCGCCACGGCGGCACCAGGCAGTTGCGGGCCACCGCGTTGGCCACCGCGCTGCCGTGGTCGCGGCGCACCACGTGCAGGCAGAGGTCCACCCCGGCGGCGACCCCGCCGGAGGTGAGGATGTCGCCGTCGTCGGTGTAGAGCACGTCCGGGTCGAGCCGCACCCGGGGGAACAACTCGGCGAAGCGCTCGGTGTAGCGCCAGTGGGTGGTGGCCGGGCGGCCGTCCAGCAGCCCGGCGGCGGCCAGGATGAAGGAGCCGGTGCAGATCGACATCAGCCGGGTGCCGGGCCGGATCCGGGCCAGCGCGTCGGCCAGCGCCGGGGTGAAGCAGGCGTCGGCGACCGTCGGGCTGGAGTCGGCGGAGGCCGGGATCACCACCGTGTCGGCCCGCTCCAGCAGTTCGGGCCCGTGGTCGACCATGGCCTTGAAGTCGGTGCTGGTGGAGACCGGCCGGCCGTCCAGGGTGCAGGTGGCCACCTCGTAGTGCGGCCGTCCGGCCGGGTCCTTGGCGCCGCCGAAGATGCGGGCGGGGATGCCGAGCTCGAAGGCGATCACGCCCTCCAGGGCGAGTACCGCGACCAGGTGTGCCATGCCGTCCCCTCGGGTGTCGGTGGGTCCGGGCCAGCGTACGCCTGGCCGTGGCCCGATTCTTGCGAAAGCTGTCGTTCAGGCCACTCGCCCGGGCTCCGACGGCCCGGAACACTCGTCGCGTGACCGAACGCAGCACCCCCGCCCCCGCATCCGCCGCCGTCCCCGACCCCGTATCCGCCGCCGTCCCCGCGTCCGCCGCCGACCCCGTATCCGCCGCCGACCCCGCGTCCGCACCCGGCTCCGCGTCCGACCCGGTCGGCGGCGGACGGCCCGCACCCGCCGAGCGCCCGCGGGTGCACTACGCCTGGGTGGTGGCGGGCGTCGCCCTGCTCGTCCTGCTCGGTTCGGCCGGATTTCGCTCCACGCCGAGCCTGATGATGGACGCCCTGCACAACGAGTTCGGCTGGTCGCTCGGGACCATCTCCGCCGCCACCTCCGTCAACCTGACCCTCTACGGCCTCACCGCCCCCTTCGCCGCCGCCCTGATGGACCGGTTCGGCGTCCGCCTGGTGGTGGTCTGCGCGCTGCTGACCATCTCCGTCGGCTCCGGGCTCACCATGCTGATGCGTCAGCCCTGGCAACTGGTGCTCTGCTGGGGCGTGCTGGTCGGCCTCGGCAGCGGCTCGATGGCCGGCGCCTTCGCCACCACCATCACCGGCCGCTGGTTCCGGGCCCGCCAGGGCCTGGTCACCGGGGTGCTCACCGCCGCCGGCGCGGCCGGCAACCTGGTCTTCCTGCCGGTCGGCGCCTGGCTGGTGGAACACCACGGCTGGCGGTCGGCCGTGGTCGTGGTCTCGCTCGCCGCCAGCGCCGTCGCCGTCCCGGTCCTGCTGCTGATGCGCGAGCGGCCCGCCGACGTCGGCCTGCTCCCGTACGGCGCGACCGAGGCGCCGCCCGCGCCCGTCACCGACGGCCGGGCGCTGACCCGTTCGCTGCGGGTGCTGCGCACCGCCGCCCGCGCCCGGGCGTTCTGGCTGCTGGCCGGCTCGTTCGCGATCTGCGGCGCCACCACCGCCGGACTGGTCGGCACCCACTTCATCCCGGCCGCGCACGACCACGGCATGCCGGTCACCACCGCCGCCGGCCTGCTCGCCCTGATCGGCGTCTTCGACGTGGCCGGCACCGTCTTCAGCGGCTGGCTCACCGACCGGGTCGAGGCCCGGGTGCTGCTGACGGTCTACTACGGGCTGCGCGGCCTGTCCCTGCTCCTGCTGCCGCAGCTGCTGGCCGGCTCGCTGCGGCCGCCGATCCTCGCCTTCGTGATCTTCTACGGCCTGGACTGGGTCGCCACCGTGCCGCCCACCGTCGCGCTCTGCCGCCGGCACTTCGGCGAGGACGCCCCGATCGTCTTCGGCTGGGTCCTGGCCGGCCACCAGATCGGCGCGGCCGTCGTCGCCGGGCTGGCCGGCCTGGCCCGGGACGCGCTCGGGAACTACGACCTGACCTGGTACGGCGCCGGCGCGCTGTGCGCGGTCGCGGTCGGGCTCTGCCTGGCGCTGCGTCCGGACCGGGGCGACCGCCCGGGTGCCGCCGGTGCCGCCGGTGCCGAGGGTGCCGCCGGTGCTGCCGGGAGGGTTGTCACCGCGGAGGTCTAGGCTCCGTTCCATGGCGCTCACCTTCACCCTCGATCCGAAGCTCGACCCCGGCCTGCGGACCGGGATCGTCCGGCTGTGGACCGACGTCACCAACGCCGGCGGCGCGGTCGGCTTCGTGGCGCCGGTCACCGAGGACGAGGTGTGGGACACCGCCGACCGCCAGTTCGCCGGGGTCGGGCCGGACGGTCCGGACCGGCTGCTGGTCGCGTACGACGGCGAGGGCGGCGAGGGCGGCGAGGGCGACGGTGGTGACGGCGACCGCGGGCGGCTGGTCGGCGTGCTGTTCTTCGAATCGATGCGCTTCGAACCGATGGAGCACTGGCGGATGCTCAAGCGGGTGATGGTGCACCCCGACTGCCAGGGCCGCGGCTACGGCGCCGAGTTGCTCGCCGAGGCCGAGCGGATCGCCCGGCAGTGGGGCCTGCAGTCGCTGCGGCTCACCGCGCGCGGCGGCCTGGGGCTGGAGCGCTTCTACGCCCGCAGCGGCTACCAGGAGGTCGGCCGGGTGCCGGCCGCGATCCGGGTCGCTCCCGGGGACGACCGCGACGACATCACGATGTGGCTCGACCTGCGCTGACTCCCGCCCCGGGCGGGTGCGAACGGTCGCGGTGGGTCACCCGGCGCGCTCGCCCGACTCCGGGCGGGAGGGGCACCGGCCGCGGCGGCCGTCAGGCATGCTTGACTGGAGGGCCCGCCCCCGCCCGGACCCGCCCCGCGCGACGAGAAGGATGTGTTCCAGTGAGCAGCAACGGCCCGGAGAAGTCGCACGCCACGCTCCGCTACACCTCCATGCGGGTCAGCATCTTCCTCGGCTGCCTGCTGGTGGCCCTGCTGCTCGGGCACTTCCAGATCATCCCGGTCACCGGCGAGGCCGGCATGGTCTTCCTGTTCCTGCTGGCCGCGATCGCCTCCGCGCCGATCAGCTACGCGCTGCTGAGCAAGCAGCGCGACGAGATGTCCGCCCAGATCAGCGGCAAGGTCACCGGGCTGCGCAACCGCACCGCCGAGCGGATCGCCGCGCAGAACGCCGAGGAGGACGCCGCCGACGACGCCGCCCGCGCGGCGGCCGCCGGGCAGAACTGACCCCCGGTCCCCACCCCGACCGCCGAGCCCCCGCCGCAGCCGCCGTGCCCGCGACCCCAGACTCCGCGCCGCCCGGGCACCCGTCCGGGCAGCTGTCCGCGCAGCCGCCTGAGCGGTTGTCCGCGCAGCCGTCCGGGCCACTGTCCGAACACCAGCCCGAGCGGCCGTCCGGGCAGTCGTCCGCCGAGAGCGCGCTCGGGACCTGGCCGGCCCCCGTCCGCCGGCCCACCGGGCGGGACGTCGCCCGGCTCGCCGGGGTCTCCCAGGCCACCGTGTCGCTGGTCTTCTCCGGTGCCGAGGCAGGCCGCCGGGTCTCCGAGGCCACCCGGCAGCGGGTCCGGGAGGCGGCCCGCAGCCTCGGCTACCGCCCGCAGGCGGCCGGCCGGCAGCTGCGGCTGGGCCGCAGCGGGATGATCCTGCTCTCCGTGCCGAACCTCCAGGGCCCGTTCTTCGGCCGGGTGCTGGACGGGGTCCACCAGGAGGCCGGCCGCAACGGCCTGGCGGTCGTGGTGAGTTCCGGCTGGGGCAGCGCCACCCTCGCCGAGGCGGCCACCGCCGGCCGCTTCGACGGCCTGCTGATCTGCTCCCCGGACGACAGCCAGCTCGGCGAACTGCCCGCCGACACCCCCGCCGTCTTCCTGGACGCCGACCCGGGCACCGACCGCACCCGCCCGACCGTCGAGCTCGACGTGGCCGGCGGGATGCGCGCCGCCGTCGAGCACCTGGCCGCGCTCGGCCACCGCCGGATCGGCCGGCTGCGTTCCACCCACGCCGCGTACACCTTCCGGGTACGGCAGGCCGCCTTCGAGCGGGCCGTGCTGGAACTCGGCCTGGACGTCGTGGAGTTGGGCGTGAGCCTGAACGACGGGCACCGGGCCGCGCGGACCGTCGCGGACCGGCTGCTGGCGCGGCCGGACCGGCCGCGCGCGGTGATCTGCGACGATGACGTGGTCGCCTCCGGGGTCTACCAGGCCGCCGCCGAGCTGGGGCTGCGGGTGCCGGAGGACCTGTCCGTGGTCGGCATGGACAACGTCGCGGTGGCCGCGCTGCTCGCCCCACCGCTGACCACCGTCGACCTGCCCGGCGAGGAGCTGGGCCGGGCGGGCGCGGCCGCGCTGGCGGGACTGCTGCGCGGGGAGCGGGTGGAGCCGGTGGCGTCGTTGGCCACCTCGCTGGTGCTGCGGGCCTCCACGGCCTCGGCGTAGCACCGGCGGTCGGGCCCGGGAAGGGGACTGCGCCCACCGGCCAGACCACCGGTGGGCGCAGTCGTTCGTGGGGCGGGCTCGACCCGCCGGGGCGGGCTCGACCCGCCGGGGCGGGCTCGACCCACCGGGACGGGGCTCAGCCCACCGGGACGGGACGGGCCGGGACGGGTGTGACGGGCGTCGGGTGGAACCAGCGCCGGGCGCCGAACAGCAGCAGTCCGCCGAGCGCGATCCCGCCGGCCGCGCACAGGGCGACGGACCGCAGCGAGTCCTCGGCGAGGTTGCCGGAGACCGCGTAGCCGAGCGAGTTGCCGGTGGCGAACAGCGTCACCAGCCAGGCGAAGGCCTCGGTGACCGTGCCGGTCGGCGCCAGCTCGGCGACCAGGACGAACGCCGCCGCGAGCAGGGGCGCCAGCATGACTCCGGACAGGAAGGCCAGCGCGGCCATCGGGTACGGCCCGGGCAGGGTGACCAGGGGCAGGTACGAGGCGGCCATCGCGAGCGCCATCACCCAGGTCCGGGTGGCGGTGGTCTGCCGCCACTTGACGGCGCCGTAGGCGAGCGCGCCGAGCAGCCCGCCGAGCGCGGCCAGCGCCAGCAGGGTGCCGGCGCCGCCCGGCAGTGCGTCGGAGTGGTGCTCGGCGTAGGCGATGAACAGCACGTTCTGCGCGCCGACCGCCCAGCCCGCCCCGGCCAGTCCGACCAGCAGCAGTACCAGGCCGGGGGAGCGCAGCGGTCCGAGCAGTCCGGCGGAGTGCGCGCGGACCGGGGCGCGCCAGGACTTGGCCGGTGCGGTGCTGGCCACGATCAGCGCGCCGGTCAGGCCCAGTCCGGCGGCCGCCCAGAGCGCGACCACCGGGCTGAACAGGCCGGCGATCCCGGCGACGGCCAGCGGCCCGGCGACGTAGAGGATCTGCTGGGAGGCGGAGTCGAAGGCGTAGGCGGTGTCGAGCTGCTCCTCCTCGACGACCTCCGGCCAGAGCGAGCGCAGGCAGGGCTCCAGCGGGGGCATGGCGAGGCCGGCGATCGCGGCGCCGACGGTGGCGGCGAGCGGGGAGCCGGGCGCGAGGGCGAGCAGCGCGTACCCGCCGCCGGCCACCACGGCCGAGGCGAGCAGGACGCGCGGCTGTCCGGTGCGGTCGACGATCCGTCCGAGCACCGGTCCGCCGACGGCCGCCGAGATCGCGTAGGCGGCGGTGGCCAGCCCGATCCGTCCGTACGGCGCGCCGGCTTCGCGCAGGGCGAGGGCGATCACCAGGGCGGTCATGCCGGCGGGCAGGCGGCCGAGCAGGGTGCCGAGGAGCAGGCGGGTGACGTGCGGGGCGCGGAGCAGGGCGAGGTAGCCCATCGGCGTCTTCTCCGGTCTGGGCAGGCGGGGGCGGGGACATCGCAAAGTTATACGTATAACTGCTCGGCGGTCAATCGGACCGCCGGTCGGCGCTGATGGGGCGTCGGTCTCGTTCGTGTCCGGAGCTCGACGTCGGGGTGGGGCGCAGGTGGGGAGGGGGTTTACGCCATCTCAAACAACTACTTTGAACATCTCAAACCTTTACTGCTAACGTAACGGCCATGACAGCCTCAGACGCACTGCGGACGAACGGCCCGGGCCCCCTGCCCGGCGCCGCCCGCCGGTGCGCTCTGACCGGCGCTGTGGACAGCCCGCGCCGTTGTCGCGCCCCGCGCGGTGCCGCCCTGCGCCGTACTGCTCCGCGCTGTACCGCCCCGAGCTGTATCGCGGCGGCACGCCCCTGACCGGGGCCCCGACCCCTCCCGTCCGGCCCCGCGCCGTGCCGCCCGCGCCGCCCCACGCCTCACCTCCCGTCAGCAACGCCCTCCCCCGGAGCCGCTCCCCCATGTCCACAGCGCCCGAGGCGACTTCGTCGCCGTCCGTGCTCGCCCGTATCCGCAAGACGCCGTTCTGGGTGCAGATCGTCGCCGGCCTCGTGCTCGGCGTCGGCCTCGGCTACCTGGCCCGGGCCGCCGACATCTCCTGGCTGGCCACCACCCTGGAGACCATCGGCAAGATCTTCGTCCAGCTGCTCAAGCTGGCCGTCCCGCCGCTGGTGTTCACCGCGATCGTGGTGAGCGTCGCCAACCTGCGCAACGTCACCAACGCGGCCCGGCTGGCCACCCGCACGCTGCTCTGGTTCATGATCACCTCGCTGATCGCGGTCGGCATCGGCCTGGGCCTGGGCCTGCTGACCAACCCCGGCCAGGGCACGAACCTGAAGACCGAGGGCCTCAAGGCGCTCGACTCCAAGGGCACCTGGATCGACTTCCTGACCGGGATCTTCCCGACCAACATCGTCGACGCCTTCGCCAAGGTGAACGTGCTGCAGATCGTCTTCATGGCGGTCGTGGTCGGCGCGGCCATCATCAAGCTCGGCGCCAAGGCCGAGCCGGTCCTCAAGCTCAGCGAGTCCGTGCTGGAGCTGACCCAGACCGCGCTGTGGTGGGTCATCCGGCTCTCTCCGCTCGGCACCCTCGGCCTGATCGGCAAGTCCGTCGCCAAGTACGGCTGGGACCTGCTCAAGCCCTTCGCCACGCTGACCCTCGACATCTACGTCGGCTGCGCGCTGGTCCTGTTCGTCGTCTACTCGCTGCTGCTGCGCTTCGCCGCCGGCCTCAACCCGCTGCACTTCTTCAAGGGCGCCTGGCCCGCGATCCAGCTGGCCTTCGTCTCGCGCTCCTCGGTCGGCACCCTGCCGGTCACCCGCCGGGTCACCGAGCGCCTCGGCGTCCCGAGCGAGTACGCGTCGTTCTCGGTGCCGTTCGGCGCGACCACCAAAATGGACGGCTGCGCCGCGATCTACCCGGCGATCGCCGCGATCTTCGTCGCGCAGGTCTACAACATCGAGCTCGGCATCAAGGACTACATCCTGATCGCCTTCGTCTCGGTGGTCGGCTCGGCCGCCACCGCGGGCCTCACCGGTGCGATCGTCATGCTGACGCTGACCCTCTCCACCCTGGGCCTGCCGCTGGAGGGCGTCGGCCTGCTGCTCGCCATCGACCCGATCCTGGACATGATGCGCACCGCGACCAACGTCGCGGGCCAGGCGCTGGTACCGGTCCTGGTCGCGGCGCGGGAGGGCATCCTCGACCGCGAGGCCTACGACAACCCGCAGGGCGACCTGCTGGACGAGCCGGTCACCGTCCCGGCCCAGGCCACCGCGAAGGCTGCCACTGCCGCCTGATCCTCGTCGGACGCACGGCGAAGTGCCCTCTCCCTGGCGGGGGAGGGCACTTCGCCGCTTCCGGCTCCGGGCCGTGCGGCTCGTCCGGGCCTGGTGTCTCGTCCGGACCGGGCGGACCGGCTCGTCGCGCCCGGCGCGGCGGGTTTCGGACGAAAAGGTGACGAAAAGGCAGGGGGCCCACCGATAGGCGGGCCCCCTTGGGTACTGCTCTTGTGCTCATGCTGGCGGCTGTCGGGAGCCGCCGGTGGACCCGTCGGGGTCCCGAGCGATCAGATCATCAGAGGATGGTCAGACAGCGGTGACGTTCTCCGCCTGCGGGCCCTTCGGACCCTGGGTGACGTCGAAGGTGACCGTCTGGTTCTCCTCCAGCGAACGGAAGCCGTTCGCGTTGATGGCGGAGTAGTGAACGAAGACGTCGGGGCCGCCGCCCTCCTGGGCGATGAAGCCGAAGCCCTTCTCAGCGTTGAACCACTTGACGGTTCCCTGAGCCATGCCGTTCTCCTTGCGATGCGTGTCGGGAACCACACCGTGTGGCTCCCGGTCCGCTGCGCTGATCGCCCTGCCTCCGGACGAGTCCGAAGTTTTTCGATATTGCTGAAAAACTACAAAAAGCCCGCGGTTACATGCTCCGCAGGCTTCAAGTACTGCAAGGGGAATCAAACTGCAACTGAGGGCAACGCTAGCATGCGGCCGCTGTGACGACCAGAGGTCACTTACGGCGTGGAAGGCGCGTGTCGTAAGGGCGAGAGCGGGCGCGGAAAGGCGTGTTGGGGGCGCGTGAGGGCGTGTCGGGTGGCCGGTGCGAGCCGTGCCGAACGGCGGGCATACGCTGCGGGGAAGCGCACGAACAGCAAGGGAGCGGCGCAGTGGCAGCACCGGACGCACAAACACCGGACGCGCGAACGCGGGAGCCCCAGGACAACACCCCGGCCAGGCCCCGGGTCGGCCATATTCAGTTCCTGAACTGCGTTCCCCTCTACTGGGGGCTCGCCAGGACCGGCAATCTGCTCGACCTGGATCTCACCAAGGACACCCCGGAGAAGCTGAGCGACCAGCTCGTCGGCGGCGCCCTGGACATCGGGCCGATCACCTGTGTGGAGTACCTGCGCAACGCCGACGACCTGCTGGTCCTGCCCGACATCGCGGTCGGCAGCGACGGCCCGGTGATGTCCTGCCTGATCGTGAGCAAGGTGCCGCTCGCCGACCTCGACGGCCGCCGGGTCGCCCTCGGCTCCACCAGTCGCACGTCCGTCCGGCTCGCCCGACTGCTCCTGGAGGAGCGCGAGGGCGTGCGTCCGGACTACTTCAGCTGCCCGCCGGACCTCAGCGCGATGCTCGCCGAGGCCGACGCCGCCGTCCTGATCGGCGACCCGGCGCTGCGCGCCTACCTCGGGCAGGCCGCCGACCTCGGGCTGACCGTCCACGACCTCGGTGCGATGTGGAAGGAGTGGACCGGCCTGCCGTTCGTCTTCGCGGTCTGGGCGGTGCGCCGTGAGTTCGCCGAGCGGTGCCCCGAGCTGACCGCGGCCGTGCACCGGGCCTTCCTGGAATCCCGCGACCTCTCGCTGGTGGAGGCCGCCAAGGTCGCCGAGCAGGCCGCCCGCTGGGAGGCCTTCGGGGCGGACGTGCTGGAGCGTTACTTCAGCGAGGCGCTCGACTTCTCGCTCGGGGAGCGCCAGTTGGCCGGCGTCGCCGAGTTCGCCCGGCGGGTCGCGCACGACAGCGGCTTCGCGCCGGACGTGGCGGTGCGGCTGCTGGAGCCGGCTGAGCTGCCGCTGGGCTGAGGCCGGGCTGACGCCGGGCCGGTCTCCCGGGCTGTCTGCCTGGGTGGTCTCCCCGGGGCTCCCCGCGTCGAATTCCGCCGCGCCTTCCCGGCCGTCCTCGGCGGTCGTAGCGGGCTCGTGCCAGTGGTGTCCGATCCGTGACGAGAACGGGGTCCCTTCGGGGAACTCGGCCGGTACGGTTCGGCTCGGGCACGGGGCCCGTCGAGGGGAGCGTGGCGATGCAGCCGCTGGGGCCGGACGATCCGCGCGAGCTGGGTGACTACCGGTTACTCGGGCAGCTCGGGGCCGGCGGCATGGGCCGGGTCTACCTCGGGCGGACGCCCGGCGGGCGCACCGTCGCGGTCAAGGTGGTGCGCCGGGAGTTCGCCGCGGACGCCCGGTTCCGGGCCCGTTTCCGGCAGGAGGTGGCCGCCGCCCGCAAGGTCGGCGGGGACTGGACGGCCCCCGTGCTGGACGCGGACACCGAGGGCGCCCAGCCCTGGGTGGCCACCGGTTACGTCGCCGGTCCCTCGTTGAGCGCCGCCGTCCGGGAGTTCGGGCCGCTGCCCGAGCCGACCGTACGCGCCCTCGGCGTCGGGCTGGCCGAGGCACTGACCCACGTGCACCGGCTCGGTCTGGTGCACCGGGACGTCAAACCGTCCAACGTGCTGATCACGCTGGACGGCCCCCGGCTGATCGACTTCGGCATCGCCCGCGCGCTGGACGGGACCAGCAACCTCACCGGGACCGGCACCCTGATCGGCTCGCCCGGCTTCATGTCGCCGGAGCAGACGCGCGGGGAGAAGGTCGGGGCGGCCACCGACGTGTTCTCGCTGGGCGCGGTGCTCGCCTACGCGGCGACCGGGAAGCTCCCGTTCGGGCAGGAGGCACAGCCGGCGGCGGTGATGTTCCGGACGGTGTACGACCACCCGGAACTGCTCGGGACGAGCGAGTCCCTGCGCTGGATCCTGCTCGACTGCCTGGCCAAGGATCCGGACGCCCGCCCGGTGCCCCAGCGGCTGCGTGCCTGGCTGGACGACGAGGGGACGGCCGCCACCCGGCTGGAGCGGGGCGGGTGGCTGTCCGCGGAGTTGGCGGCGGTGGTGGGGCGCGGCGCGGTCCAACTGCTGGACCTGGAAACGGAGGGCGCGGGGCCGGGGGCAGGGGGACCGGCGGCCGGCGGGGCCGCGGCGGGTGGCCCGGCTGCGGGTAGGCAGGCGACAGGCGGGCGGGCGGCAGGTGGGCGGGTGCCGCCGAGGCCGCGGGGGAAGCCTTCGGCGGGGGCCACCCCGGGCGGGGCGCCGCCCCGGCCGTCGCGGCCCCCGGGGGCGATGCCGTCCTCGGGCGGGGCGGCTGCGCCCGGCGGGGACAGGTCGTCGCCGAGGACGGTGCCCATGCCGGGGGCGGGATGGGGGTCCGGACCCGGGTGGGTGCCCGGACCGGGGGCGGGGTGGGTGCCGGGACCGGGGATGGGGCCGGGGCCGGAGCCGGAGCCACGGCGGAGACGGCGGCGCTGGTGGCGGGTGCCGGTCGTGATGCTGGCCGTGCTGGTCCTGGTGACGGCCGCCGTGATGACGCTCCGGTACCTGGTGGAGGAGGCCGACCGGGCGACCGCCTCCACCGGCCTGACGACGGAGCCGGTCGGCGATCCGACGATCCCCGTCGCGGCCGGACGGAACCTGGTACCGACCGCGTACCTCGGCCTGTGGCGCGGCGAGGTCGACGTGGTCGCCGGCGGTGCCGTCGGCGTCATCACCATCTCCGTCGGCCAGGGCGGGATCGGGGACGAGAGCACCACGACCCGGATGGCCGGCTCCAACGGGGCCGTGTGCGAGGGCGCCTGGACGCTCCGGAGCGTTTCGGCGACGGCCCTGGTGTACACCTCGCGGCTGGCCGCGTCGAGTGCCGCGACCTGCCAGAACATCGCGCTTCCCCGCGTGCTCACCCTCCTGCCGGACGGCACCCTCCGCTACGACGTCAGCAACGGCGCCACCACCGTGCAGGGCGGGGTGGTGCGAAGAGCGGGCTGACGCGGACGGTGAAACGTGCTGGCGTAGGCTGGTTCGGCCGTACCCGGACGCCCCGTTGTCCGGGCCGGCAGCGCAGACCGCAGCAACACCCGAGAGAGAGAAGGCCGCCAGGTGACCGAGCTCGCAGCGACCACCCTCGATGCGTCCAGCACCGACCTGCAGGCCCTGCTCGACCGGGCCGCCGCCGGCGGCCGGATCACTCCGGAGGAGGCGCTGGAGCTGTACCGCTCGGCGCCGCTGCACGCTCTCGGCTCCGCCGCCGACGCGGTGCGCCGCCGCCGCTACGCCGGTACCGAGCACATCGCGACGTACATCATCGAGCGGAACATCAACTACACCAACGTCTGCGTGACGGCGTGCAAGTTCTGCGCCTTCTACGTGCCGCCGAAGAGCGACAAGGGCTGGTCCCGCGAGCTCGACGAGATCCTGCGCCGCTGCGCCGAGACGGTCGAGCTGGGCGGCACCCAGATCATGTTCCAGGGCGGCCACCACCCGGACTACGGCGTGGAGTACTACGAGCGCGCGTTCTCGGCGATCAAGGCCGACTTCCCGCAGCTGGTGATCCACTCGCTGGGCGCCTCCGAGGTCGAGCACATGGCCCGGATCTCGGGCGTCTCCATCGAGGAGGCCATCACCCGGATCCACAAGGCGGGCCTGGACTCCTTCGCCGGCGCCGGCGCCGAGCTGCTGCCGGAGCGTCCGCGCAGAGCGATCGCCCCGCTGAAGGAGTCCGGCGAGCGCTGGCTGGAGATCATGGAGGCCGCGCACGGCCTCGGCGTGGAGTCCACCTCCACCATGCTGATGGGCACCGGCGAGACCAACGCCGAGCGGATCGAGCACCTGCGGATGATCCGCGACGTGCAGGACCGCACCGGCGGCTTCCGCGCCTTCATCCCGTACACCTACCAGCCGCAGAACAACCACCTCAAGGGCTCGACCCAGGCCACCGTCTTCGAGTACCTGCGGATGATCGCCATCGCCCGCCTGTTCCTCGACAACGTCGCCCACATCCAGGGCTCCTGGCTCACCACCGGCAAGGAGGCGGGCCAGCTGTCGCTGCACTACGGCGCGGACGACCTCGGCTCGGTCATGCTGGAGGAGAACGTCGTCTCGGCGGCCGGCGCCAAGCACCGCTCCAACCTCACCGAGCTGATCCACCTGATCCGGGCCGCCGACCGCGTCCCGGCGCAGCGCTCGACCACGTACGAGCACCTGCGGGTGCTGGACGACCCGGCGAACGACCCGGTCGACCCGCGGGTCGCCTCGCACATCGCCTCCACGGCGATCGAGGGCGGCACGGCGCACCCCGAGCTGAAGATCCTGGACAACTGAGGACGCCGACCCCGACGTGCTGACCCCGACGTGCTGACCCCGCCGTGTTGACCCTGCACCGGGCGGCCTTCGTGCTGCCCGACCCGGCCGATCCGACCGCCCGGTCCTTCGTGGACGGGGCGGTGGTGGTGCGTGGCGAGCTCGTCGAGGCGGTCGGGCCGTACCGGGAGCTGGCGGCCGCCCACCCGGGCGCGCGGGTGCGGGACTGGGGCTCGGCGGTGCTCTCCCCGGGGCTGCGCAACCCGTACGGGCACTCGCTCCTGGAGCGGGCGTACCACCCGGACCCCCGGGAGGAGATCGGCGTCGAGCCGGTGGCGGACGGGCTGGTCGGGTCGACGGACGAGGCGCGGTGCGGGGCGAGTGCGCGGCGCGGGCTGCAGCGGATGCTCGGGTTCGGGGTGACGGCGGTGGCCGGGCCGTTCGAGCGTTCTTCGGTGCGGACGGCGGTGGGGCGGTCGGGGCTGGTGGGGTTGCCGGTCCTGCCGGTCCTGCCGGGGGCTTCGGGTGGTGCGGGGGCTGTGGGCGCGGGGCCGTTGGACCCGCTGGCCGTGCTGCCCTTCGCGGAGGCCGTGCACGGGCGGGTGGCGGTCGGCGGTCGGGCGGACTTCGCGGTGTTCGCGGCCGCGGGGGAGGGGCGCGCCGAGCCGGTGGCGGGCGGGTGCCTGGCCACGGTGCTGGGCGGACGGTTGGTGTACCGGCGGCGCTGAGTGGACCGGCGGCGGGTCGGTGGGGCCGCCCCGGTTCGGCGGGGGAGCGGCGGGGGAGCAGCGGCGCCGGTGTGACGTACTCATCAGTAGCCGGATTCCCTTTCCGCGCAAGGGACTTCCTTCGTGTGCACCCGAACTCCGGTGCCGGTGGCGGGGGGTGATTGTCCCTTCGCCGTGACCTGAGGGCCCGCCAGCGGATACGATCCCGGTCAGATCACTCCGTACCCTCACCACACCACCGCCCGTGCCCGCGGGCGGCGGGGCCCGTCCCCCGGCCCCGAACGGCAAGCCAGGACAGGAACCATGCGAACCGCGACCGTTCCCCCGCCGCGCGTCCCGCGGTTGGGCCGTGGTTGGTACCTCGCCGCCGTGCTCAGCGCCGTGCTGGCCGTCGGCATGTGCCTGCTCGGCTGGCGCCAGGCCGACCAGGCCGACCGGATCGCGGCACACCCGGTGAGGGTCGAGGGCGTCGTCACCCAGCTCCCGACCGGCGGCGGCACCTACAGCTCCGTCAGCTACCAGGTGGGCGGTCAGCCGCACACCGCGGCCGCGCTGCCGCTCGCGGACGGCACCAGGCTCGGCGACGCGGTCTGCCTGGAGCACGCGGCCGACGACGCGGGCGCGGTGCGAATCTGCGGCGACACCTACCCGCAGCCCGTCGGCGTGGGCCTGGCCCGGTTCAGCGTGCCGGTCGCCGTGGTGCTCTTCGCGGTCTGCGTGCTGCGCATCTGGCGGCACCGCAGGGCCGTCGCGGTCCGCGCCGGACAGGGGCGGCTGGCCGCCAACCTCGCGCTGGCGACGGAGGCCCTGGCGGACGGGATGCCCGCGATCACCCACGGCAAGCGCTCCCGCCGGAAGCGGCGGGTGGGCGGGCGGCGCGGGCAGCACTGAGGGAACCGTTCCCGACCGGGGTGGTCGGGGTGGCCGGGGTGACCGGGGTGGCCTGTCGGCGTGCCCGGTCGTGCATCCGGTGGTGCACCCCACGGTGAGCCCCGTTGGTGCGCCCCGTTGGTCGGGGTGTCCGAGCGAGGGTGAACAATGGGGGCGTGACCCGAGCCTCTCTGGACAAGCAGCCGCACGAAGTCGCCGCCATGTTCGACGACGTCGCGGCGAACTACGACCGCACCAACGACGTGCTCTCCCTCGGCCAGGCCCGCGCCTGGCGCCGGGCGGTGGCCGAGGCGGTGGCCGCCGGACCGGGGGACCTCGTGCTCGACCTCGGGGCCGGTACCGGCACCTCCTCGCTGCCCTTCGTCGAGGCCGGGGCCCAGGTCGTCCCGTGCGACTTCTCGGTGGGCATGCTCGCCGAGGGCAAGGCCCGCCACCCCGAGCTGGCGCTCACCGCCGGGGACGCCACCCGGCTGCCGTTCGCGGACGGCACCTTCGATTCGGTGACGATCTCCTTCGCGCTGCGCAACGTCCAGGACACCGACGCGGCGCTGAGCGAGATGCTGCGGGTCACCAAGCCCGGCGGCAAGCTGGTGATCTGCGAGTTCTCCACGCCGACCTGGACGCCGTTCCGGACGGTCTACACCGAGTACCTGATGCGCGCGCTGCCGCCGGTCGCCACGGCCGTCAGCAGCAACCCGGAGGCGTACGTCTACCTCGCCGAGTCCATCCGGGCCTGGCCGGACCAGCCCGGGCTGGCCGCCAAGCTGCAGGAGAACGGCTGGTCGAAGGTCGCCTGGCGGAACCTGACCGGCGGGATCGTCGCGCTGCACCGGGCGTACAAGACCGCGTAGCCGCCGCGGGCGGCCGAGGGGGCGGCCGAGGGGGGCGGTCGGCTGAGGCTGGGTGGTTGCGGCAGCGGGTGCGGCGGGGGCGCGGGCGGTTCCGGAAGCGTGAGCGGAACTAGACTGCCGGAGACAAAAGCCGCCGTCCCCCGCCGCAGCTCCAGGAGTGTGTCCACGTGTCCGAGACCGCAGCCGATCTGACGAAGCCGGACAGCCCGGTGGAGAGCACGGCCGACGTCATCGTGGTCGGCGCGGGTCCGGCCGGTGCCACCACCGCGTACTACCTGGCCCAGGCCGGGCTGGACGTGCTGCTGCTGGAGAAGACCGCCTTCCCGCGGGAGAAGGTCTGCGGCGACGGCCTCACCCCGCGCGCCACCAAGCAGCTGGTGGACATGGGCATCGACGTCTCCACCGAGAACGGCTGGCTGCACAACAAGGGCCTGCGCATCATCGGCGGCGGTGTCCGGCTGGAGCTGGACTGGCCCGAGCTGTCCTCCTTCCCCGACTACGGTCTGGTCCGCAAGCGGGCCGACTTCGACGAGCTGCTGGCCCGTCAGGCCGAGAAGGCCGGTGCGCGGCTCTACGAGCGCTGCAACGTCAGCGGGCCGGTCCTGGACGAGCGCACCGGGCGGATCGTCGGCGTCACCGCCAAGCTCGGCGAGGAGAAGCGGCCGGTCACCTTCCGCGCCCCGCTGGTCGTCGCCGCCGACGGCAACTCGACCCGGCTCTCGCTCGCCATGGGCCTGCACCGGCGCGAGGACCGCCCGATGGGCGTCGCCTACCGCACCTACTTCACCTCCCCGCGCCACGACGACGACTACCTGGAGTCCTGGCTGGAGCTGTGGGACACCCGCGGCGGGCAGCGCAAGCTGCTGCCCGGTTACGGGTGGGTCTTCGGCATGGGTGACGGCACCTCCAACGTCGGCCTCGGCATCCTCAACTCCTCGCCGGCCTTCGGCGAGCTGGACTGGCGCGACGTGCTCAAGGCCTGGTGCGCCGGCATGCCGGAGGAGTGGGGCTACACCCCCGACAACATGACCGAGCCGATCCGCGGCGCCGCGCTGCCGATGGCCTTCAACCGGCAGCCGCACTACACCCGCGGCCTGCTGCTCGTCGGCGACGCGGGCGGCATGGTCAACCCGTTCAACGGCGAGGGCATCGCCTACGCGATGGAATCCGGCCAGATCGCCGCCGGGGTCATCGTGCAGGCGCTCGCCCGGGTCACCGACGGCGGCCGGGAACGCGCCCTCCAGGCCTACCCGCGGATCCTCAAGGACGTGTACGGCGGCTACTACACGCTGGGCCGTGCCTTCGTGAAGCTCATCGGCAACCCGAAGGTGATGCAGTTGGCCGCCCAGCACGGCCTGCCCCGGCCGCTGCTGATGCGCTTCACCCTCAAGCTGCTCGCCAACCTCACCGACCCGCAGGGCGGCGACGCCATGGACCGCGTCATCAACGGCCTCGCCCGGGTCGCGCCGAACGCCTAGTCCCGGGGCCCCGCAGCCTTCTCCTCTGCGGTCTTCCGCTCCGAAGCCTTCCCCTCCGAAGCCTTCCCCGCCGCCGTCTCCGAGCGCCCGTCAACCGGGCGCCGGGAGACGGCGGAGCGCTGTTCGACGTAGGCCAGGCGGTCGGCGAAGACCCGGGCCGCGTCGGGGGTGAGCGTCCGGAGGGCGACCAGGGCGGCGAAGACGACGTCGCAGAGCTCGTGCTGGACGTCCTCCCAGCTGTGGGTCACCCCCTTGCGCGGGTTCTGGCCGGTGGCACCGATCACGGCCGCGCCGACCTCGCCGACCTCCTCGGAAAGCTTGAGGATCCGCAGCAGGCGTTCCTCCTGGGGCGACTGCGAGCCCTGCTCGTCCAGCCATGCGACCAGGTGGTCGACGCTCTCCCAGATCCGGCTGTCCATACGGTGTTGCTCCCCTGCGGTGTGGTTGGTGCTGTCACCGTACGGGAGCGGTGCGGCGTGGTGGGTGGGCGGTCAGTGGGGCGGCGTGGTGGTGGGCGGTTGGTTGGCGGCTGGAGGGCCGGGTCGCCGTGGCGCCCGGCCCGTCCGGTCAGCGGGTGCTGATCTTCACGTGGCGGATGTTCACGGGGAGGTTGGGGAAGCCGTCGCCGGGGTTGTTCTGGTCGTCCTCGCCGCCGGCGGCGATCTTCTGCAGGACGTCCAGACCCGCCGTGACCCGGCCGAACGGGGTGTAGGCGGGGGAGAGCTTGGTGTCCTTCCAGACGAAGAAGAACTGGCTGCCGTTGGTGTTCGGACCGGCGTTGGCCATGGCCACGGTGCCGGCCGGGTAGGTGGCACCGGTCAGGTTCTCGTCGGGGAAGGAGTAGCCGGGCCCGCCGCTGCCCGTTCCGGTCGGGTCGCCGCACTGCAGGACGTAGAGCCGCTGGGTGGTGAGGCGGTGGCAGTGGCTGCGGTCGAAGTAGTCGTGCTCGGCGAGGAAGCGGAACGAGAAGGTGGTGCAGGGCGCCTTGTCGGTCAGTGCCTCGAAGGTGATCGCGCCCTGACTGGTCCGTAGCGTCGCTTGGTAGGGCTTGGCCGCCTTCTTGGCGTCGAAGACCGGGATTCCCTTGAAATTGTCGGCCGGTACGGCCGGTGAGTAGGTGCAGCCGGCGGCGGGGGTGGCTGCCGTGGAGGCGGAGGTGTCCGCGACGGCGGTGCCGGTGCTCGCCACGAGCGGGAGGACGGTGGCGGCGGCGACCAGCGCCCAGTGCGTGCGCTTCACGTGACGGGCCTTCCGGGGGGTGGTGGACGGCTGGATTGTCATGGAGGAATCATCCACGGCCGGGTGGGGATGCGGTAGGGGTCGGGACGGCCGTGGCTCCCCGGGGCGCGGGCTGCGTGATGGTCGGTCAGATCAGCTCCGGGGGGCGGGATCCCACCGGGGCCGCTGGGGTTGACGAGGCTGTCGCTCCCGCCGGTCACTCCAGCGGACATCGAGTCGATCGCCGTGATGAACGGCCTGCTCGACGGTTGACCATCCGCTGTCCGGAACGGCATTGATCACCGGCGGTCCGGTGCGGGAAGATGGCGCCCCTTCGCTCCATGCTGTGCCCCGTCCACCGCCGGGCTTCCTACCCGGCTCCTTGGTCCGTCCGACGCCGTACGGTCCTCGCGTCCGCAGGTTCCGTTCGCTCGGAGGGATCCTCGTCATGCCTGCCTCCTCGTCCAAGGACTCGCGCTCGTCGGTCCTTCGTGATCTTCCGGTGCTGCTCGTGGCGGTGGTGTGGGGGTCGAGCTTCCTCGCCGTCCAGCGGGTGGCCGAGCCGGGGACGGTCGTGGCGATGCTCGTGCTGCGCTTCGGGTTGGTGCTGCCGCTGCTCGGGGTGGTCGCCTGGCGGGCCCTGCGGAGGCTGAGCCGCGCCGAGTGGCTCGGCGGCGCCGCACTGGGGCTGGTGCTCAGCGGGATCTTCCTGCTGGAGACCTACGGGGCCGTGCACACCTCCGCGACCAACGCCGGGCTGATCATCAGCCTCGCGATGGTGCTCACCCCGCTCGGCGAGAGCGCCCTCAGCCGGACCGCGCCACCGCGGGCCTTCCTGGCGGCCGCCGGACTGGCCGTCCTCGGAGTTGCCCTGCTCACCGGCGACGGCGGGCTGCGCGCCCCCTCGCTCGGCGACCTGCTGGTGTTGGGCGCCGCCCTCGTCCGCTCCGGGTACGTCCTCGCCATGGCCCGCACCCGGGCCCTCCGTGACACCGACATGCTTGCCGTGACCTGGGTGCAACTCGCCACGGCCACCGGAGTGTTCGCCGTCGTCGCGCTGTCGGTGGGGCCGGCGCCGTGGACCGTCGCTCGCTCGTACGGGGCCGGCCAGTGGGCCTGGTTGCTGCATCTGTCCTTGTTCTGCACGCTGTTCGCCTTCTTCGTCCAGATGTGGGCTGTGCGGGCCACCTCACCCTCCCGGGTGAGCCTGCTGCTCGGCACCGAACCGCTCTGGGCCGCCATTTTCGGGATCACCCTGGCCGGGAACCGGATGGGCCCGCTCGCCCTGCTCGGCGGAGCCCTGGTGCTGATCGCGACCGAGTGGGGCCGCCGTACCGCTCCGGCGCCGCGACCGGCCGGGGGCGAGGCGGGTGCCGAGCCGGGTGGAGTGGCGGAGGAGAGGGCGGCCACCGGGGCCGGGGAGCCGAAGCAGGAGCCGGCCTCGGCGTGATCCGCCGTCGCGGTCACCGGCGCCGCCGCAGTGTTCGACGGGCGTAGTCGACGGTGACCGCGCCGAGGAACGGGCCCCAGGCGACCAACGGAAGGTAGGCGCCGGTCATCACCACGGCGGCGAGGCCGCGCGGCGAATCCGGGTCGGCCAGGTTGCGGGCCCAGCCGCCGAACAGCGCCTTCGTGCCGAGGACGGTGAGTATCGCCGAGCCCAGCAGCGCCGGCACGATCGCGGCGAGCGGCTGCACCCGGCGGCCGCCGATCAGCGGTATCCACCGGGGCGCCACCCGCCCCCACGGCCGGACCAGGCCGAGGGACAGGAAGGCCAGGGCCTCGGTCAGGGCGCTGAGCACCACGCAGTAGACGGTGCCCCAGCCCGGCTGGTGCTCGCCGTAGGCCGCGGCCGTCGCGCCGTTGAATCCGACCGGCACGCCGAAGCCGAAGGCGATCCGCCACACCCCCGAGGGAACGGCGCTCAGGGCCGCAGCCTTGGCGGCGAGCCGGGCCCAGCGCGGTGCGGGCGGGAAGTCCGGGCCGGCGGCGGGCGCGGCGGCCGCCCCGGATGCAGCGGTACGGTGCGCGGCGGTACGGGCGTTGATCACGAGCTTCGACATGGTGGGCTCCCCTCCGGCTCGGCCCCCTCGGCCGGTGCGATGACTCAAGACTGGAGGGCCGACAGGGGTTCGCGGCAGTGCCGATCGGGCTGTTCCCGCTGCTCAACCGGCGTGTGAAATATGCCGATCGGCACAGGCGCACCACCCGGCCCGCGTCGTAATGTGACGGCAGTCGAGGAGAGGTGGTGACGATGACTCAGATCCTGTCGCTGGTTGTCCCGGTCCTGCTGCTGCCGGCCTGGTTGGTCCGCCGGCGTCGCGGGACGGCCGCCGTGACGACCGTGCTCGGTGCGGTGTCGGCGGTGGTCTCGGTCGCCGTCCTGCTCGCCGGGCACTGGACGGAGGCGGACCGCTGGACCGGGCTGGTCGGGCTGGCCGAGCTGGCCGCGCTGCTGCTGGCGGTGGTCCTCAGCCTGCGCGCGGAGGACGGTCCGCGGAGCGCGGCGGCAGCCTGGACGGCGTGCGGAGCGGTCGCGCTCTGGCCGTCCCGGTTCGACGGGCCCGTCGACGTGCTCACCCTCTTCGGGTTCGGGTCGATGCTGTCCCTGCCGACCGTGCTGATCGGGCTCTACCTGCGGGGCCTGGACGACGGCCGGGCTCGTGCGGTGGCCCAGGCCCGGCGGGCCCAGCGGCTCGAACTGGCCCACGACCTGCACGACTTCGTGGCGCACGACGTCAGCGGCATGGTCGCCCAGGCCCAGGCGGGGGCGTACCTGGCGGCCATCGACCCGGGGCGGGCGGCCGAGCTCTTCGAGCGGATAGAGCAGGCCGGGCAGCGGGCCCTGGCCTCGTTGGACCGGACCGTGCACCTGCTGCGCAGTGAGGAGGCAGCCGGCCGCAGCCCGCAATCAGGCCTCGCCGAACTCGTCCAGCTGGCCGAGCAGTTCACCGCCGCGGGCGGCGCCGAAGTCCGGTTGGAGCTGCCGGAGGGTCCGGTGCCGCGCGAGGTGGAGGGCACCGTCCACCGGATCGCGGTCGAGTCCCTCACCAATGTCCGCCGGCATGCTCCGGGCGCGCGAACGGTCGAGGTCCGGGCCTGCCACAGCGGCGGACGGCTGGAGTTGACCGTGACCAACGACGGCGGGGCACCGGCCCCGGGTGGGCGTCCGCGCCGGGGCGGCGGGAGCGGGCTCCCAGGACTCGCGGCCCGGGTGGAGGCACTCGGCGGCTCGCTGGACGCCGGCCCGTACGGACGCGAGGGCTGGCGGGTGACGGCGGTGCTGCCGTTGGACGCGGCCGCCGGTGGGCCGCAACGACCCGGACGGCAGCGGTCAGGGGCGCAACGACCAGGCCCGCAGCGGTCAGGGCCGGTCCGGCCGGAGAAGCCGACGCGGGTCGGCACGGGGGAGGTGCAGGGATGAGCAGCGGCAGGGGGCCGATCCGGATCCTGATCGCGGACGACCAGGCGGACGTCCGCAGCGCGTTCCGGATGATCCTGGACGTCCAGCCGGACATGGCGGTGGTGGCCGAGGCGGCGGACGGCGTCGCAACGGTGGAGGAAGCGAGGAGGCTGCGGCCGGACGTGGTGCTCGCGGACATCCGGATGCCGAGGCTCGACGGTCTGGAGGTCACCCGGCAACTGTCCGGCCAGTGCAAGGTGATCGTGGTGACCACCTTCGACCTGGACGAATACGTGCACACGGCGCTGCGGCACGGTGCGGCGGGGTTCCTGCTGAAGCGCTCGGGGCCGGTACTGCTGATCGAGGCGATCCGGGCGGCGATGGCCGGAGACGCGTTGATCAGCCCGCAGGTCACCGTGCGGCTCCTGCGACACATGGCACTTCCGGGTGGGGAGCCCAAGTCGAAGCCGCAGCCGGGGGCGGTCTCCGGCGCGGGAGCGGCGGGGCCGCTGATAGCGGTGCCGGTGGAGGAACTGACCGCGCGGGAAAGGGAGATCGCCGAGCAGGTGGCGGGCGGGGCGACCAACGCCGAGATCGGCGCGGGGCTGTTCATCTCACCGGGGACGGTGAAGAACCACCTCGCCAGCATCCAGCGCAAGCTCGGTGCCCGTAACCGAGTGGGCATCGCGGCCTGGGTGTGGGAGCAGGTGGCCGGCCACCGGTAACCGGCCCCGCCCCCGCCCCGGCACGCGCGCAACCGGCATGCGCAAAAGGTCGCGGGCAGCGGACGGTGATGCGGCGGGCGGCGGGCGGCAGGCAGCAAGCAGCGGACAGCGGGCGCCTGGCAGCGAACGCGGAGGGCGTCGGGCGGTGAACGCTGCGGCATCGGGCACGGACCAATGCATCGGGCACCGCACCGACGGGAAGAGCCGGAGCCGCAGCCGGGAAGCGGAAGCGGAACCCCAGTCGACGCCCACCCCGCGCGCTTGTGAACGAAGGGTCAAGCGAGCGTTCGGACCCCCGCCACCCCTCCGAGTGAGCCGCCGCGAGCCGCTATAACACGTCAACATGACGCCCCTAAATTTGCCTGTCGCGACGCATAGTTGATATAGGAAGACGCTTCTGACCAGCCGCTTCACAAGTAAATGCGACTGGTTGTGATCATTTGGATCCTTTGCGTTGACAAAACTGGGCATGTTCACATTCGCCACCATTCACATGGTGTCGTAGATCACAAAGATCGCGGTGAACTGCGTGTCGCAGATCACAAGCCGACGGGCATAAGATGCGCTCGTTCCAGGCTTTGTGAACTGCCTCACATGAGGTGGATCCCGGGAACCGGAACGCGGGTTCACCTCAGCGTGACCTGCCGGTTCCGATCTGCAGTCAAGGACGACTGGACGGAGGGAGCGGGGGCTATGAATGCCTACGCGCCGATCCTCGTACTCGGTGCCATCGCGGCGGCGTTCGCGGTCGGCTCCGTCGTGATGGCCTCACTCACCGGCCCCAAGCGCTACAACCGGGCCAAGTTGGAGGCGTACGAGTGCGGCATCGAGCCGACCCCGCAGCCCGTGGGCGGCGGTCGGTTCCCGATCAAGTACTACCTGACGGCGATGCTCTTCATCGTCTTCGACATCGAGATCGTCTTCCTCTACCCCTGGGCGGTGAGCTTCGACGCCCTGGGGATCTTCGGGTTGGTCGAGATGCTGCTCTTCATCGCCACCGTCTTCGTCGCGTACGCCTACGTCTGGCGCCGCGGCGGCCTGGAGTGGGACTGAGCCCAGTGGGACCGACCCCCGGAGCGGGACTGAGCGCGGGGTGGCCGCCGCCCTTGTGAACGAGCGGACAAGCCCGAACGGGCCTGACGTACCAGAGGACTTGAGGGCATTGAGAGGGATCTGATGGGAATCGAGGAGAAGCTGCCGAGCGGCTTTCTGCTCACGACCGTGGAGACGGCCGCCGGCTGGGTGCGCAAGGCGTCACTCTTCCCGGCCACCTTCGGTCTGGCCTGCTGCGCGATCGAGATGATGACCACCGGTGCCGGCCGCTACGACCTGGCCCGGTTCGGCATGGAGGTCTTCCGGGGCTCCCCCCGGCAGGCCGATCTGATGATCGTGGCGGGCCGGGTGAGCCAGAAGATGGCACCGGTGCTGCGCCAGGTGTACGACCAGATGCCCAACCCCAAGTGGGTGATCTCGATGGGCGTCTGCGCCTCCTCCGGCGGGATGTTCAACAACTACGCGATCGTGCAGGGCGTCGACCACATCGTCCCGGTGGACATCTACCTGCCCGGCTGTCCGCCCCGTCCGGAGATGCTGATGGACGCCATCCTGAAGCTGCACGACAAGATCCGGCACGAGCCGCTGGGCGTGAACCGGCGCCGGGCCGAGGAGCTCGGCGAGGCGCTCGCCCTGCAGGCCACCCCGATCAGCGAGATGCGGGGGCAGCTGCGATGAACGAGCAGGTTCCCGGGACCCGCCGCGAGCGGCCGGTCCGCGAGATCCCGGTCGAGGTGGTCGGCCGCCGCCAGGGCATGTTCGGTGCGGAGGGCAGTGGCGACACCTCCGGCTTCGGCGGTCTGGCAGCCCCGGTCGTGCTGCCCGGTCCGAGCGAACGCCCGTACGGCGGCTGGTTCGACGAGGTCGCCGACGAGCTGGAGGGCGCCCTGGAGGAGCAGGGGCTGGACCCGGCGGAGGTGATCGAGAAGACCGTGGTCGACCGCGGCGAGCTCACCTTCCACGTCGACCGCGCCCACCTGCTGAAGACCGTCCGGGTCCTGCGCGACGACCCGGCGCTGCGCTTCGAACTGTGCCTGGGCGTGAGCGGCGTGCACTACCCGGACGACAAGGGACGCGAGCTGCACGCGGTCTACCACCTGCGCTCGATCACCCACGGCCGGCTGATCCGGCTGGAGGTCACCGCGCCCGACGCCGACCCGCGCGTCCCGTCCGTGGTGAGCGTCTACCCGACCAACGACTGGCACGAGCGCGAGGCCTACGACTTCTTCGGCCTGCTCTTCGACGGCCACCCGGCGCTCACCCGGATCATGATGCCGGACGACTGGCTGGGCCACCCGCAGCGCAAGGACTACCCGCTCGGCGGCATCCCCGTCGAGTACAAGGGCGCCCAGATCCCGGCTCCCGACCAGCGGAGGTCGTACAGCTGATGAACACTCGGCACTACGAAGAGAGCCACGGGGAAGCCGCGGAGGCGGACGCCCGCGAGACCACCGAGGGCCGGGTCTTCACCGTCACCGGCGGCGACTGGGGCGAGGTGGTCGAGGCGGTCGGCCGGGCCGACGACGAGCGCATCATCGTCAACATGGGCCCTCAGCACCCGTCCACGCACGGCGTGCTGCGGCTGATCCTGGAGATCGACGGCGAGACGGTGAAGGAGGCCCGCTGCGGCATCGGCTACCTCCACACCGGCATCGAGAAGAACATGGAGTTCCGCAACTGGGTCCAGGGCACCACCTTCGTGACCCGCATGGACTACCTGACCCCGCTGTTCAACGAGACCGCCTACTGCCTGGCGGTCGAGAAACTGCTCGGCATCACCGACGACGTCCCGGACCGGGCCGGCGTCATCCGGGTGATGATGATGGAGCTCAACCGGATCGCCTCGCACCTGGTCTGCCTGGCCACCGGCGGCATGGAGATCGGCTCCACCACCCTGATGATCTACGGCTTCCGGGACCGCGAGCTGATCCTGGACGTCTTCGAACTGGTCACCGGCCTGCGGATGAACCACGCGTACGTGCGCCCCGGCGGCCTCGCCCAGGACCTGCCGCCCGGCGCCGTCGACCAGATCCGCGAGGCGGTCAAGGTCTTCCGCTCCCGGATGCACGAGTACGACAAACTCGCCACCGGGAACCCGGTGTTCAAGGCCCGCCTGGTCGACGTCGGCTTCCTGGACCTGCCCGGCTGCCTGGCCCTCGGCGCCACCGGCCCGATCCTGCGCGCCACCGGCCTGCCGCACGACCTGCGCAAGACCGACCCGTACTGCGGCTACCAGGACTACGACTTCGAGGTCGCGATCGCCGACAGCGCCGACTCCTACGGCCGCTTCCTGATCCGCCTGGAGGAGATGAAGCAGTCGCTGCGGATCGTCGAGCAGTGCCTGGACCGGCTGCGCCCGGGCCCGGTCATGGTGGCCGACAAGAAGATCGCCTGGCCCGCCCAACTGGCCGTCGGCCCGGACGGGATGGGCAACTCCCTCGACCACATCCGCAAGATCATGGGCACCTCGATGGAGGCCCTGATCCACCACTTCAAGCTGGTCACCGAGGGCTTCCGGGTCCCGGTCGGCCAGGCGTACGCGGCGGTCGAGTCGCCCAAGGGCGAGCTGGGCGTACACGTGGTCAGCGACGGCGGGACGCGCCCGTACCGGGTCCACTTCCGGGACCCGTCGTTCACCAATCTGCAGACGATGGCGGCGATGTGCGAGGGCGGCCAGGTGGCCGACGTGATCGTCGCGGTGGCCGGGATCGACCCGGTGATGGGAGGCGTGGACCGGTGACCAACGTCGAACTCGGACTGCCGGCGCTGCCGGCCGCACCGTACCCCGAGGAGGTGCGCGCCCGGCTGGCCGCCGACGCCGCCGAGCTGATCGCCCGCTACCCGCAGCCCCGCTCGGCGCTGCTGCCGCTGCTGCACCTGGTGCAGGCCGAGGAGGGCTTCGTCAGCCCGACCGGGATCCGGTTCTGCGCCGAGCAGTTGGACCTCACCACCGCCGAGGTCACGGCCGTCGCGACCTTCTACACCATGTACCGGCGGCGTCCGGCGGGGAAGTACCACGTCGGGGTCTGCACCAACACCCTGTGCGCGGTGCTCGGCGGCGACCGGATCTTCGCCGAGCTCCAGGAGCACCTGGGGGTGCGCAACAACGAGACCACCGAGGACGGCGAGATCTCGATCGAGCACATCGAGTGCAACGCGGCCTGCGACTACGCGCCCGTGGTGATGGTCAACTGGGAGTTCTTCGACAACCAGACCCCGGAGAGCGCCCGCCGACTGGTCGACGACCTGCGCGCGGGCCGCGAGGTCCGGCCCACCCGGGGCGCCCGGCTGTGCGGCTTCAAGGAGACCGCCCGGATCCTGGCCGGCTTCCCGGACGAGCGCCCGGGCGCCAACGACGAGTCCGGCGCCGGCGGCGCGCCCTCCCTGGCCGGCCTGCGGCTGGCCCGCGGCGAGGCCCTGCCCGGCACCCCCGGCACCCGCGTCGTCTCACCCCGCCACGAGCCGCCCCGCGCCGAGGCAGCGCACACCGACGCGCCCCGCACCGAAGCCCCGCAGACCGAAACACCGCAGACCGAAGCCCCGCACACCGAAACGCCCCGCACCGAGGGCCCCGGCCAGGAAGGGAGCGAGGCGTGATGACCTCCGCCGAGCCGGCCGAGAAGCTGCTCACCCCGGTCCTGTCCGACTCCTGGGACGACAGCCGCCCCTGGACGCTCGACACCTACCGCCGCCACCACGGCTACGAGGGCCTCAAGGCGGCCCTCGCGATGCCCCCGGACGACGTGATCGCCCTGGTCAAGGACTCCGGCCTGCGCGGCCGCGGCGGCGCCGGCTTCCCCACCGGCCTGAAGTGGCAGTTCATCCCGCAGAACGACGGCAAGCCGCACTACCTGGTGGTCAACGCGGACGAGTCCGAGCCGGGCACCTGCAAGGACATCCCGCTGCTGTTCGCCAACCCGCACTCCCTCATCGAGGGAATGATCATCGCCTCCTACGCGATCCGCTGCGACCACGCCTTCGTCTACCTGCGCGGCGAGGTCGTCCCGGTGCTGCGCCGGCTGCACGCGGCCGTCGCGGAGGCGTACGGGGCGGGCCTGCTCGGCCGGAACATCCTCGGCTCCGGCGTCGACCTCGACATCACCGTGCACGCCGGCGCCGGCGCGTACATCTGCGGCGAGGAGACGGCACTGCTGGACTCGCTGGAGGGCCGCCGCGGCCAGCCCCGGCTGCGGCCCCCGTTCCCGGCGATCGCCGGCCTGTACGCCTGCCCGACGGTGGTCAACAACGTCGAGTCGATCGCCTCGGTGCCGCCGATCCTGGCCCGCGGCAAGGAGTGGTTCAAGGGCCTGGGCACCGAGAAGTCCCCCGGCTTCACGCTGTACTCGCTCTCCGGCCACGTCACCAACCCCGGCCAGTACGAGGCCCCGCTGGGCATCACCCTGCGCCAGCTGCTCGACCTCAGCGGCGGCATCCGCCCCGGGCACCGGCTGAAGTTCTGGACCCCGGGCGGCTCCTCCACCCCGATGTTCACCGACGAGCACCTCGACGTCCCGCTGGACTACGAGGGCGTCGGCGCGGCCGGCTCGATGCTCGGCACCAAGGCGCTGCAGGTCTTCGACGAGACCACCTGCGTGGTGCGGGCGGTGACCCGCTGGACGGAGTTCTACGCCCACGAGTCCTGCGGCAAGTGCACCCCCTGCCGCGAGGGCACCTACTGGCTGGTCCAGCTGCTGGAGCGGATCGAGGCCGGCGAGGGCGTCGAGGGTGACCTGGAGAAGCTCCTCGACATCGCCGACAACATCAACGGCAAGTCCTTCTGCGCGCTGGGCGACGGCGCGGCCAGCCCGATCGTCTCCTCGCTCAAGCACTTCCGGGCCGAGTACGAGCAGCACCTGGCCGAGCGCCGCTGCCCGTTCGACCCGGCCGCCTCCACCGTCTGGGCCGACGGCCCCCGCCCCGGCCACCAGTCCGCCACCGAAAGGGAGGTGCACGCGTGACGATCACAGAGCCAACCGCCTCCACGGGAGAGAAGCCCGCGGTCGAACTGGTCACGCTCACCATCGACGGCGTCGAAGTGCAGGTCCCCAAGGGGACGTTGGTGATCCGGGCGGCCGAGACCATCGGCACCCAGATCCCGCGCTTCTGCGACCACCCGCTGCTCGACCCGGCCGGCGCCTGCCGGCAGTGCATCGTCGAGATCGAGGGCCAGCGCAAGCCGGTCGCCTCCTGCACGATCCCGGTGGCCGAGGGCATGGTGGTGCGCACCCAGCTCAGCTCGCCGGTGGCCGAGAAGGCGCAGCGCGGCGTGATGGAGCTGCTGCTGATCAACCACCCGCTGGACTGCCCGGTCTGCGACAAGGGCGGCGAGTGTCCGCTGCAGAACCAGGCGATGTCCAACGGCGCCGCCGACTCCCGCTTCGAGGGCATGAAGCGCACCTTCGAGAAGCCGGTGCCGATCAGCAGCCAGGTGCTGCTGGACCGCGAGCGCTGCGTGCTGTGCGCGCGCTGCACCCGCTTCTCGCAGCAGATCGCGGGGGACCCGTTCATCGACCTGATGGAGCGCGGGGCGCTGCAGCAGGTCGGCACCGGCGAGGGGGACGACTTCGAGTCGTACTTCTCCGGGAACACCATCCAGATCTGCCCGGTGGGCGCGCTGACCTCGGCGGCCTACCGGTTCCGCTCGCGCCCCTTCGACCTGGTCTCCTCGCCGAGCGTGTGCGAGCACTGCTCGGCGGGCTGCGCGCAGCGCACCGACCACCGGCGGGGCAAGGTGCTGCGTCGGCTGGCGGGCGAGGACCCGGCGGTGAACGAGGAGTGGAACTGCGACAAGGGGCGCTTCGCCTTCCGCTACGCGCAGCAGCGGGACCGGCTGACCACCCCGCTGGTGCGGGTGGACGGCGAACTGGTGCCGGCCTCCTGGCCGGAGGCGCTGGCGAAGGCCGCCGAGGGGTTGCGCGGGGCCCGGACGGGCGTGCTGACCGGCGGCCGGGTGACGGTCGAGGACGCCTACGCGTACGCCAAGTTCGCACGGGTGGTGCTGGGCACCAACGACGTGGACTTCCGGGCCCGCCCGCACAGCGCCGAGGAGGCCGACTTCCTGGCCGCGGCGGTCGCCGGGCACGGGGTGGACGTGGACGGCTCGGGCCTGACGTACGAGCTGCTGGAGCAGGCGCCGGCCGTGCTGCTGGCGGGCTTCGAGCCGGAGGAGGAGTCGCCGATCGTCTTCCTGCGGCTGCGCAAGGCGGTCCGCGGCGGCGGTCCGAAGGTGTACTCGGTGGCCGCGTTCGGCTCCCGGGGCCTGGCCAAGCTGCGCGGCGCGCTGCTGCCGGCCGCGCCGGGCACCGAGCCGGAGTGGTTCGCGGCGCTGTCGGCGGACGAGCCGCTGAACGACGAGGCGGGCCGGGCGGCCGAACTGCTGCGCACGCCCGGTGCGGTGATCCTGGCGGGCGAGCGGCTGGCCGCGGTGCCGGGCGCGCTGACGGCGGTGCTGCGGCTGGCGCACGCGACCGGCGCCCGGCTGGCGTGGGTGCCGCGCCGGGCCGGTGAGCGCGGGGCCGTGGAGGCCGGTGCGCTGCCGGGCCTGCTGCCCGGTGGCCGTCCGGTGGCCGACCCGGCGGCGCGGGCCGCGGCGGCCGCGGCGTGGGGGGTGGCGGAGCTGCCGTCCGGGCCGGGCCGGGACACCGACGGGATCCTGGCGGCGGCCGCGCGCGGCGAGCTGGCGGCGCTGCTGGTCGGCGGCGTGGACCCGGACGACCTGGCGGATCCGGCGCTGGCCGACGAGGCGCTGGCGGCGGTCCCGTTCGTGGTGTCGCTGGAGCTGCGGCCCTCCGCGGTGACGGCGCGCGCGGACGTGGTGCTGCCGGTGGCGGCGGTGGCGGAGAAGGCCGGCACCTTCCTGGACTGGGAGGGCCGGGTGCGGATGTTCGAGGCGGCACTCAAGCCGGACCAGCAGATGGGCCGTCACCTGCAGTCCGACCTGCGGGTGCTGACCATGCTGGCGGACGCGCTGGGCCACCGGCTCGGCCTGCCCGACGTCCGGGCGGCGCGGCTGGAGCTGGACGGCTTCACCCCCTGGGAGGGTGACCGCGCGGCCGACCCGGCGGCGCACCCGGGCGTGCTGCCGCGCCCGGCCACCGGTCAGGCGGTGCTGGCGGGTTGGCGCCTGCTGCTGGACGAGGGCGTGCTGCAGCAGGGCGATCCGCACCTGGCGGGCACCCGGCACCGGGCGGTGGCCCGGATCTCCGCCGAGACGGCGAAGGAGGTCGGCGCGGAGGCGGCCGCCGGGCTGCGGCTGACCGGGCCGGCGGGTTCGCTGACCCTGCCGCTGGAGGTCACCGACTCGATCCCGGACCGCACGGTCTGGATCCCGTTCAATTCCACGCCGGGCGGAGCGCACCGCACGCTCGGCACGACGGTCGGCCACCTGGTCACGATCGCCGCGGCCGGGGCCGTGCCCGAGCCGGCGGCCCAGGCCGAGCCCGGTCCCGGGCCCGAGCCGGCGACCCGGGCACCGGTACAGGCCCCGGCCGAGGCGGCCACGGGCGAAGGGGAGGACCGATGACGACTCCGCAGCAGTACGAGACGCTCCAGTTCTTCGGCCAGGACCCGTGGTGGCTGGTCCTGCTGAAGGCGGTGTTCTGCTTCGCCTTCCTGATCCTGACGGTGCTGATCGCGATCGTCTGGGAGCGCAAGGTGGTGGCCTGGATGCAGCTGCGCATCGGGCCGAACCGGCACGGGCCGTGGGGCCTGCTGCAGTCGCTGGCGGACGGCGTGAAGCTGGCGCTGAAGGAAGACCTGGTGGTCAAGGGCTCGGACAAGGCGGTCTACATCCTGGCCCCGATCGTCTGCGCCATTCCGGCGTTCATGGCCTTCGCGGTGATCCCGTTCGGCCCGGCGGGCGACGAGGTGTCGATCTTCGGCACCCGGACGCCGCTGCAGCTGACGGACTTCCCGGTCGCGCTGCTGTACATCCTGGCGACGGCCTCGGTGGGCATCTACGGCATCGTGCTGGCCGGCTGGTCGTCCGGTTCGACGTACCCGCTGCTGGGCGGGCTGCGCTCGTCCGCGCAGATGATCAGCTACGAGATCGCGATGGGCCTGTCCTTCGCGGCGGTGTTCATCTACTCGGGCTCGATGTCGACCTCGGAGATCGTGGCGCACCAGCAGCCGACCTGGTTCGCGGCGTTGCTGCCGGTGTCGTTCATCGTCTACGTCATCGCGATGGTCGGGGAGACCAACCGGGCGCCGTTCGACCTCCCGGAGGCCGAGGGCGAGCTGGTCGGCGGCTTCAACACCGAGTACTCCTCGCTGAAGTTCGCGATGTTCATGCTGGCCGAGTACGTGAACATGGTGACGGTCTCGGCGGTGGCCTCGACCCTCTTCCTGGGCGGCTGGCGTGCCCCGTGGCCGGTGTCGACCTTCTGGGAGGGCGCCAACCACGGCTGGTGGCCGATGCTGTGGATCACGCTGAAGATCCAGCTGCTGCTGTTCTTCTTCATCTGGCTGCGCGGCACGCTGCCCCGGTTCCGCTACGACCAGTTCATGAAGCTGGGCTGGAAGGTGCTCATCCCGGTCTCGCTGGTCTGGCTGGTGCTGATCGCCAGCGTGCGGGCGCTGCGCAACGAGGGCTACGGCTTCGGCGAGGTGGTGCTGTACGTGGGCGCCCCGGTCGGGGTGGTGCTGCTGCTGGCGCTGCTGCGGGACTTCCTGCGGAAGCAGCCGGAGGAGGAACAGGCGCCCCCGAAGGGCGGATTCGACCCGATGGAGGGTGGCTACCCGGTCCCGCCGCTGCCGGGTCAGGTGCTCCCGCCGGTGCCGCGCCGGCCCAGCCGCGCCCCGAAGCAACTCCAGGACGCCCTCAACGGGGCCGACCATTCCGAAGGGAGCTGAACCGAGATGTCGTCTGACCAGTCCGACCGGTCCGACCGCACGGACGGGCCCGAGCGGGCCGACCGGCCGTCGATCCTCGGCCCGGCCGCCGGCTTCGGCGTGACCTTCAAGGCCATGTTCAAGAAGCGGCTCACCGAGCAGTACCCGGAGCAGAAGAAGCCCACCGCTCCGCGCTTCCACGGCCGCCACCAGCTGAACCGGCACCCGGACGGCCTGGAGAAGTGCGTCGGCTGCGAGCTGTGCGCGTGGGCCTGCCCGGCCGACGCGATCTATGTGGAGGGCGCGGACAACCGGGAGGAGGAGCGCTACTCGCCGGGCGAGCGCTACGGCGCGGTCTACCAGATCAACTACGCCCGCTGCATCCTGTGCGGGCTGTGCATCGAGGCCTGCCCGACCCGCGCGCTCACCATGACCAACGAGTACGAGCTGGCCGACTCCTCCCGGCGGGACCTCATCTTCACCAAGGAGCAGCTGCTGGTGGGCCTGTCCGAGGGCATGGTCGACACCCCGCACGCGATCTTCCCGGGCGCCGACGAGGGCGCGTACTACCGGGGCGAGGTCACCGCGGCTGCGCCCGGGACGGTCCAGCAGGAGCGCACCGGCCGGGAGAAGGAGGCGCAGCAGTGATCGGGCAACTCGCGGCCGCGACCGGGACGACCTCCACCGGTGAGGCCGTCCAGTTCTGGGTGCTCGCGGTGATCGCGGTCGGCGGTGCGCTCGGCATGCTGCTGATGCGCAAGGCCGTGCACAGCGCGCTCTGCCTGGCGGCCACCATGATGGCGCTGGCGGTCTGTTACATGGCCGAGGGCGCGGTGTTCCTGGGCGTGGTGCAGATCGTGGTCTACACCGGCGCGATCATGATGCTGTTCCTGTTCGTGGTGATGCTGGTCGGTGTCACCAGCGAGGACTCCCTGAAGGAGCAGCTGAAGGGCCAGCGGCTCGCCGCGGTGCTGTGCGGGCTCGGCTTCGGCGTGCTGCTGATCGCCGGGATCGCCAACGCGAAGCTCGACCACTTCACCGGGCTGACCGAGGCGAACGCCGAGGGCAACGTGCCGGGCCTGGCCCGGCTGATCTTCACCCGGTACGTGTGGGCCTTCGAGGTCACCGGCGCGCTGCTGATCACCGCGGCGATCGGCGCGATGGTGCTGACCCACCGCGAGCACGTGAAGGCGCCGAAGACCCAGCGCGAGCTGGCGGCGCAGCGGGTCAAGGACAACATCCAGCTGCCGCCGCTGCCGGCGCCGGGCGTGTACGCGCGGCACAACGCGGTGGACGTGCCGGGCCTGCTGCCGGACGGCACGGTCGCCGAGGACTCGGTGATGGCGACGTTGCGCGAGCGCGGCCAGATCCGGGACGTCAGCCAGGCGATGCTGCAGCGGATGGCGGAGCTGGAGAACAGCACGGCGGACTGGCTGGGCCGTCCGTCCTCCGAGCGGCCGGCGGTGACCGGTCCGCGCAAGTCGCTGGAGCCGGTGCCGGCGGCGGCGTCGGCGTCGGTGCCCGCGAACGGCGTGAACGGCGTGAACGGCGTGAACGGCGGGGCCGGTGCGAACGGCCGGGCCGGCAAGAACGGCGTGAACGGCAAGAACGGCGAGGTCGGCCCGGCCGGCGAGGAGGGCGCCCAGTGAATCCGGTCAACTATCTCTATCTGTCGGCCCTGTTGTTCACCATCGGTGCGTCCGGGGTGCTGATCCGGCGCAACGCGATCGTGCTGTTCATGTGCGTGGAGCTGATGCTCAACGCCTCGAACCTGGCGCTGGTGACCTTCTCCCGCATGCACGGGACCCTGGACGGCCAGATCATCGCCTTCTTCACGATGGTGGTCGCGGCGGCCGAGGTCGTGGTCGGCCTCGCCATCATCGTCTCCATCTTCCGGACCAGGCACTCCGCTTCGGTCGACGACAGCAATCTGATGAAGCTGTAGGCGGAGGGCCTTCGGTGAACTCTCTCATTCCGCTGCTGGTGGCGGCTCCCCTGGCCGGCGCCGTCCTGCTGCTGCTCGGCGGCCGGGCGCTGGACCGGTTCGGCCACTGGCTGGCCACCGCGCTCGCGGCGCTCTCGTTCGGCCTCGGCCTGACGCTCCTGTCCGACCTGCTCGGCCGTGACGCCGAGCACCGGACGGTGACCGAGTACCTGTACACCTGGATCCAGGTGGGCGGCTTCCGGGCCGACATGTCCTTCCGGCTCGACCAGCTGTCGATCACGTTCGTCCTGCTGATCACCGGCGTCGGCACGCTGATCCACCTCTACTCGATCGGCTACATGGCGCACGACGAGCGTCGGCGCCGCTTCTTCGCGTACCTGAACCTGTTCCTGGCCGCCATGCTGCTGCTGGTGCTGGCCGACAACTACCTGCTGCTGTACTTCGGTTGGGAGGGCGTGGGCCTGGCCTCGTACCTGCTGATCGGCTTCTGGCAGCACAAGCCGAGCGCGGCGACGGCGGCGAAGAAGGCGTTCATCGTCAACCGGGTCGGCGACCTGGGCCTGTCCATCGCGATCATGCTGATGTTCGCCGAGTTCGGCTCCTTCTCCTTCGGCCCGGTCTTCGCCGACGCCCACGAGGCGAGCGAGGGCAAGCTGACGGCGATCGGCCTGATGCTGCTGCTGGCGGCCTGCGGCAAGTCGGCGCAGGTGCCGCTGCAGTCCTGGCTCGGGGACGCCATGGAGGGCCCGACCCCGGTGTCGGCGCTGATCCACGCGGCCACCATGGTGACCGCCGGCGTCTACCTGATCACCCGCTCCTCGGCGATCTTCGACCTGGCGCCGGACGCCCAGACCGCCGTGGTGGTGGTCGGCGCGGTCACGCTGCTGTTCGGTGCGATCATCGGTTGCGCCAAGGACGACATCAAGAAGGCGCTGGCCGGCTCGACCATGTCGCAGATCGGCTACATGGTGCTGGCGGCCGGGCTCGGCCCGATCGGCTACGCCTTCGCGATCATGCATCTGGTGACCCACGGCTTCTTCAAGGCCGGGCTGTTCCTCGGCGCCGGGTCGGTCATGCACGGCATGAACGACGAGGTGAACATGCGTCACTACGGCGGACTGCGCACGTACCTGCCGGTCACCTTCGCCACCTTCGGCCTCGGCTACCTGGCGATCATCGGCTTTCCCGGACTGTCCGGCTTCTTCTCCAAGGACAAGATCATCGAGGCGGCCTTCGCCAAGGGCGGCACCGAGGGCTGGATCCTCGGCCTGTGCACGCTGGTCGGCGCCGCCGTCACCGCGTTCTACATGACCCGGGTGATGCTGCTGACCTTCTTCGGCGAGAAGCGCTGGCAGTCCGACGCCGACGGCAACGCCCCGCACCCGCACGAGTCGCCGAAGATCATGACGATCCCGATGGTCCTGCTGGCCTTCGGCTCGGTCTTCGCGGGCGGGCTGTTCGCCTACAACGAGTCCTTCCTGAAGTGGCTGGAGCCGGTCACCGGGTACTCGGAGGGCGACTCGCCGCTCACCCCGTTCACCGTCACCGTGCTGACCACGGTCTGCATGCTGGCCGGCGTCGCCCTCGCGTACCTGGTGTACGGGCGCTCGCCGGTCCCGGTGGTGCCGCCGGTCGGCTCCCCGCTCACCCGGGCCGCCCGCCGCGACCTGCTGCAGGACGACTTCAACCACGCGGTGCTGGTGCGGCCGGGCTCGGCGCTGACCGCGACGCTGGTCTACTTCGACAGCCGCGGCCTGGACGGCGTCGTCAACGGCCTGGCCGCCGTGATCGGGGGCCTGTCCAGCCGGCTGCGGCGGATCCAGAACGGCTTCGTCCGCTCGTACGCGCTCTCCATGTTCGGCGGCACGCTGGTGCTGGTCGCCACGACTCTCCTGATGAGGTCCGTCTGATGACAGTGACTCGCCCGCTCACCTCCGGGCGCTCCGACCCGGCGCCGACGTCCTCCCGCGTTCCCGCAGCCCGGGTTCCCGCAGCCCGGGTTCCCGCAGTCCGTCCGTCGTCGGCCACTCGTCGCCTGCCGTCGCTCCCGGCACCGGCGCGTCCTTCGGCCCGGGGCGGGGACGCCACGCGGGGGGTGCGCGGATGAGCGCCCTGCTGTCCGTCACCTGCGCCGTCCCGGCGGCGGGCGCGGTGCTGACCGCCGCCCTGCCCGCCGGGTCGAACGAGGCCCGGCGCAGGACCACCAAGGTCGTCGCCCTGGGCGTCTCGGCCGTCACCCTGGCGCTGGCCGCCGTGGTGGCGACGCGGTTCTACCCGCACGGCGCCCGCTACCAGCTGACCGAGTCGTACAGCTGGATCCGTTCCTTCGGCATCAGCTTCTCGCTCGGCGTGGACGGCATCGGCGCCGTCCTCGCCCTGCTCACCGCGGTCCTGGTGCCGCTGGTGATGCTCGCCTCCTGGCACGACGCCGACTCCCCCTCCTCGCCCGCCGACGGGCTGGCGACACCTCCCGGCCGCCGGGCCGGGGGAGAGGGGCCCGGTCGGGTCGGGCCCGACGGGACGTTCGAGAACCGGCGCAGGACCCAGGCCTTCTTCGCCCTGATCCTGGCGGTGGAGGCGATGGTGGTGGTCTCCTTCTACGCCACCGACGTCTTCGTGTTCTACGTGTTCTTCGAAGCCATGCTGATCCCGATGTACTTCCTGATCGGCGGCTTCGGCGACCGGGCCGGCGGCCCCGAGTCGGCGCGCCAGCGCTCCTACGCGGCCGTCAAGTTCCTGCTCTACAACCTGCTCGGCGGTCTGGTGATGCTGGCCGCCGTGATCGGCCTGTACGTGATCGCGCAGGGCCAGGGCTTCGGCACCTTCGACCTGCAGGCCCTCACCTCGGCGGTCGCCGACGGCCGGCTGCAACTGTCCGGCACCGCCGAGAAGGCGCTGTTCCTGGGCTTCTTCTTCGCCTTCGCGGTGAAGGCCCCGCTGTGGCCGCTGCACACCTGGCTGCCGAACGCGATGGGCGAGGCCACCGCCGGCACCGCGGTCCTGATCACCGCCGTGGTCGACAAGGTCGGCACCTTCGCGATGCTGCGGTTCTGCCTCGGGCTGTTCCCGCACGCCTCGAAGACCTTCGCCCCGGCGATCCTGGTCCTCTCGCTGATCGGGATCGTCTACGGCGCGCTGCTGGCGGTCGGCCAGAAGGACATCAAGCGGCTGGTCGCCTACGCCTCGATCTCGCACTTCGGCTTCATCATCATGGGCATCTTCGCCCTGACCAGCCAGGGCCAGAGCGGCGCGACCCTCTACATGGTCAACCACGGCCTCTCCACCGCCGCCTGGATGCTGGTGGCAGGCTTCCTGATCTCCCGCCGCGGCTCCCGGCTGATCGCCGACTACGGCGGGGTGCAGAAGGTCGCCCCGGTGCTCGCCGGAACGTTCCTGATCGGCAGCCTGGCCACCCTGTCGCTGCCCGGGCTCGCCCCGTTCGTCAGCGAGTTCCTGGTGCTGGTGGGCACCTTCACCCGCTACCCGGCGATCGGGATCATCGCGACCTTCGGCATCGTGCTGGCCGCGCTGTACGCCCTGCTGCTCTACCAGCGCACCATGACCGGCCCGGTGCGGGAGGGCGTGCGCGCGATCCCCGACCTCAAGGCCCGCGAACTCGCCGTGGTCGCCCCGCTGGTGGCGCTGACCGTCCTGTTCGGCGTCTACCCCAAGCCGCTCACCGACCTGGTCAACCCCTCGGTGAACGCGACGCTCTCGCAGGTCCACGAGACCGACCCGGCGCCGGCCCACCCGGTCGCCGCCCCCCCAGGAGGTGAGCAGAAGTGAGCGCCACCGCAGTGCTCGCCGCCGCCGGCGGCAACACCCCCAGCATCCCGGCACCGCACATCGAGTACGGCCAACTCTCCCCGATGCTCGTGGTGTTCGGCGCCGCCGTGGCCGGCATCCTGGTGGAGGCCTTCGTGCCCCGCCGGTACCGGCACTGGACGCAGGTGACGCTCGCGCTGACCGGGCTGATCGGCGCCTTCGTCGCCGTGGTGGTGCTCGCCGTGCAGAGCGACGGCTTCACCCGGATCGACCTGCTGGCCATGGAGTCGGTCGCGCTGGACGGCCCGGCGCTGTTCCTGCAGGGCGTCATCCTGCTGGCCGCAGTGGTCGCGGTCCTCACCTACGCCGAGCGGAGGCTGGAGCCCAAGGCCGGCGGCCTGCCCGCCGCCGCCTTCGCCGCCCAGGCCGCCGCCACCCCCGGCGGCGAGCAGGAGCGGGCCGCGGTCCGGGCCGGCTTCGCCACCACCGAGGTCTTCCCGCTCACCCTGTTCGCGGTCGGCGGGATGCTGCTGTTCCCCGCCGCCAACGACCTGCTGACCATGTTCGTGGCGCTGGAGGTCTTCTCCCTGCCGCTGTACCTGCTGTGCGCCCTGGCCCGCCGCCGCCGGCTGCTCTCCCAGGAGGCGGCGGTCAAGTACTTCCTGCTCGGCGCCTTCGCCTCGGCGTTCTTCCTGTTCGGCACCGCGCTGCTGTACGGCTACGCGGGCAGCGTGAAGCTCGGCGACATCGGGGACGTCATCTCCGGCAAGGCGATGACCACCCCCGCGCAGCTGAGCAGCACCCGGAGCGACGTGCTGGTGCTGACCGGCCTGGCGCTGCTGGCGGTCGGCCTGCTGTTCAAGGTCGCCGCGGTGCCCTTCCACTCCTGGACCCCGGACGTCTACCAGGGCGCGCCGACCCCGGTGACCGGCTTCATGGCGGCGGCGACCAAGGTCGCGGCCTTCGGGGCGCTCCTGCGGCTGTTCTACGTGGCCTTCCCCGGCCTGCGGCTGGACTGGCGCCCGGTGCTGTGGGGCGTGGCGATCCTGACCATGGTGGTGGGCGCGGTACTGGCGGTGACCCAGCAGGACGTCAAGCGGCTGCTGGCGTACTCATCGATCGCGCACGCCGGGTTCATCCTGACCGGCGTGATCGCCGTCAACAAGCAGGGCATCTCCTCGGTGTTGTTCTACCTGCTGGCGTACTCCTTCGTGACGCTCGGCGCGTTCGCCGTGGTCACCCTGGTGCGCGACTCCAAGGGCGAGGCGACCCACCTGTCCAGCTGGGCCGGGCTCGGGCGGCGCTCCCCGCTGGTGGCGGCGGTGTTCGCGCTGTTCCTGCTGGCCTTCGCCGGGATCCCGCTGACCTCCGGGTTCACCGGGAAGTTCGCGGTCTTCCAGGCCGCGGCGAGCGGCGGGGCGACACCGCTGGTGATCGTCGGTGTGCTGAGCTCGGCGGTGGCCGCGTTCTTCTACATCAGGGTCATCGTGCTGATGTTCTTCTCGGACCCGCAGCCGGGCGGCCCGACCGTGGCGGTCCCGAGCGCCTTCACGGCGACCGCGATCGGGGTGGGGGTGCTGGTCACGCTGGGTCTCGGCCTGCTGCCGCAGTACTTCCTCGACCTCGCGTCGAAGGCCTCGCTGTTCGTGCGCTGACCCCGCGCGTCCACCGCTCCCGACCGGGCTCCGTCCGGGCCGCGCCCCGTCCGCGCGGCCCGGACGGGTGTGTGTCGGGAACCGGCACCGGAGTGTTCCCGTTGATGCTCCGGCCTTTATTTCCAGCCGAATTCGCCCCCACCGCCGCACGGCCCGCACAGCCGCCCTGACCAGGGCATCCAGCCCGATCATGACAGGATCCGCACGCCCGTGCAGTGATCCACTCGCGACCGGATACCCTGCCTGTATGGCCAGCGGCGGCACTCAGGGACCAGGCCGCTAGATCGACCAGGGACAGAGGAGTGGTCTTCGTGACCGTCGTGGAACCCTTCGGGCTCAGCGTGCAGGACCGCGACCTGACCCGGGACGTCCAGGCCGGACTGGACGCGGTGGAGGCGGCCCTCGGCGAGGCCGTCAAGAGCGACGTCCCCTTCATCACCGTCACCGCCAGTCACCTCCTCGAAGCCGGCGGCAAGCGCTTCCGTCCGCTGCTCCTCCTGCTGGCCGCCCAGTTCGGCGACCCGGGCGCGCCCGGCGTGGTGCCGGCCGCGGTGGTCGTCGAGCTGACCCACCTGGCCACGCTGTACCACGACGACGTCATGGACGAGGCCCCGGTGCGACGCGGCGCCCCGAGCGCCAACTCCCGCTGGGACAACTCGGTCGCCATCCTCACCGGCGACTTCCTGTTCTCCCGCGCCTCCCAGGTGCTGGCCGACCTCGGCCCGGAGGCCGTGCGGATGCAGGCCGAGGCCTTCGAGCGGCTGGTCACCGGTCAGATCCTGGAGACCCGCGGCCCCGGCCCGGAGATGGACCCCCTGCTGCACTACCTGGACGTGCTGGAGGGCAAGACCGGCTCGCTGATCGCGGTCTCCTGCCGGATAGGAGCGCTGATGGCCGGCGCCGAGCCCGCACTGGTGGACACCCTCGGCGAGTTCGGCGAGCGGATCGGCATCGCCTTCCAGCTGGCCGACGACGTGCTGGACATCGCCAGCGACGGCCACGAGTCCGGCAAGACCCCCGGCACCGACCTGCGCGAGGGCGTGCCGACCCTGCCGACCCTGCTGCTGCAGCAGATGCCGGCCGACCCGGCGGACCCGGACGACGCCCGGCTGCGCGAGCTGCTCGCCCAGGACCTGGTGGACGACGAGCTGCACGCCGAGGCGCTGCGCCTGATGCGGGCCCACCCCGCGCTGGAGCGCGCCCGCGCCGAGACGCTGCGCCGGGCCGAGGAGGCCCGGGCGCTGCTCGCGCCGCTGCCGGACTGCGCGGCGAAGGCGGCCCTGGAGGGCCTGTGCGACGCGGTGGCCATCCGCACGATGTGACGCGCCGAGCGTCCGTCCGCGGTGACGCGCCGACCGTCCGCGCGAGCTGACGCGCCGACCGTCCACGCGAGGTGACGCGGCGACAGCCGGCACGAGCTGACGCGGTGGTGGCCGGTTCCGGCACCGGGGGCAGCCGGCTCCCGTGATGAGGGAGACTGGCCTCCGTCAGCTCACCCCAGCAGGGAAGGTCGCCATGCGTCGCGTCGTCATCGCCGAGGACTCCGTACTGCTGCGGGAGGGACTGACCCGGCTGCTCACCGACCGCGGTCTGGAGGTCGTCGCAGGGGTCGGGGACGGCGAGGCCCTGGTGCGGACCATCCACGAGCTGGCCGCGGCCGACGCGCTGCCCGACGTCGTGGTCTCCGACGTGCGGATGCCCCCGAGCCACACCGACGAGGGCCTGCGCGCCTGCGTCGAGCTGCGCGGCCGCTACCCGCAGCTGAACGTGCTCGTGCTGTCGCAGTTCGTGGAGGAACGTTACGCCTCGGAACTGCTGGCCGGATCCACCCGGGGCGTCGGCTACCTGCTGAAGGACCGGGTCGCCGAGGTGCGGGAGTTCGCCGACGCGGTCGTCCGGGTCGCCGACGGCGGCACCGCGCTGGACCCCGAGGTGGTGCAGCAGCTGCTCAGCCGCAGTCGCAAGGGCGACGTTCTGGCCAATCTCACGCCGCGCGAGCGCGAGGTCCTCGGACTGATGGCCGAGGGCCGCACCAACGCGGCGGTGGCCAAGCAGCTGGTGGTCTCCGACGGCGCGGTGGAGAAGCACGTCAGCAACATCTTCCTCAAGTTGGGGCTGGCCCAGAGCGCCGAGGACCACCGCCGGGTGCTGGCCGTCCTGACCTACCTCAACTCCTAGCCGACCGCCCCGACTCCGCCGGGAGGATCCTGAACGGCTGCCGGGTGGGGCCGGGAACGACCACCCGGGGGAGCCGGGAACGGCCTCCGGATCCGGAATGATCTCCGGCGGCCGGGCGTTCTTCCCGTGTGCGGTAGGGGCGCGGGCCGGTGATTTCCCGCCGCACGCGGGAGTTCCGTCCCAGGCCGACTCCACCCGCATAGGATGCGGGAGGTGCACCAGGCGGACGGGGCACGGGGCCGCGCCCGCGGTGGTGTGCCCTAGGAGGTCCGCGGCAGTGACCAGTCAGGTCGATCAGTCAGAGGCAGTGGACGGCTCGGACGGCGACGAGGCCCGTGCCGGGAGCGGTGGTGCGCGCCCCGGCGCGAACGTGCCCGCCGGCCCGCCGTCCCCGGGCGGCCCGGCACCCGGGCGCTCCAAGCCGATCCGCAGACTCGACCGGGTGATCATCCGTTTCGCCGGCGACTCCGGTGACGGCATGCAGCTCACCGGTGACCGGTTCACCTCGGAGACGGCGTCCTTCGGCAACGACCTGTCCACGCTGCCGAACTTCCCGGCCGAGATCCGCGCCCCCGCCGGTACCCTCCCCGGGGTCTCGTCCTTCCAGCTGCACTTCGCCGACCACGACATCCTGACCCCGGGCGACGCCCCGAACGTGCTGGTCGCGATGAACCCGGCAGCGCTCAAGGCGAACCTGCCGGACCTGCCGCGCGGCGCGGAGATCATCGTCAACACCGACGAGTTCACCAAGCGCGCGCTGGCGAAGGTCGGTTACCCGGCCGACCCGCTGACCGACGGGTCGTTGGACGGCTTCCACCTGCACAAGGTGCCGCTGACCACGCTGACCCTGGAGGCGCTCAAGGACAGCGGCCTGGCGCGCAAGGACGCGGAGCGGGCGAAGAACATGTTCGCCCTCGGCCTGCTGTCCTGGATGTACCACCGGCCCACGCACGGCACGGAGTCGTTCCTGCGCGCCAAGTTCGCCAAGAAGCCGCAGATCGCCGAGGCGAACGTGCACGCCTTCCGGGCGGGCTGGAACTTCGGTGAGACCACCGAGTCCTTCGCGGTCTCCTACGAAGTGCCGCCGGCCAAGCTCCCGGCCGGGCGCTACCGCAACATCTCCGGCAACCTCGCCCTCTCCTACGGGCTGATCGCCGCCGCGCAGCGCTCGGGCCTGCCGCTGTACCTGGGCTCGTACCCGATCACCCCGGCCTCGGACATCCTGCACGAGCTGAGCAAGCACAAGAACTTCGGGGTGCGCACCTTCCAGGCGGAGGACGAGATCGCCGGCATCGGTGCCGCGCTCGGCGCCGCCTTCGGCGGGGCGCTCGGCGTGACCACCACCTCCGGGCCCGGGGTGGCGCTCAAGAGCGAGACGATCGGCCTGGCGGTCTCGCTCGAACTGCCGCTGCTGGTCGTGGACATCCAGCGCGGCGGCCCCTCCACCGGCCTGCCGACCAAGACCGAGCAGGCGGACCTGCTGCAGGCCATGTTCGGCCGCAACGGCGAGGCGCCGGTACCGATCGTCGCCCCGGCCACGCCCGCGGAGTGCTTCGACGCGGCGCTGGAGGCGGCCCGGATCGCGGTCACCTACCGCACCCCGGTCTTCCTGCTCTCGGACGGCTACCTGGCCAACGGCTCGGAGCCCTGGCGGATCCCCGAGGTCGACGAACTGCCCGGGATCGACCCCCGGTTCGCGACCGGCCCGAACCGCGAGGACGGCGCCTACTGGCCGTACCTGCGCGACCCGCACACCCTCGCCCGGCCCTGGGCGGTGCCCGGCACGCCCGGCCTGGAACACCGGATCGGCGGCATCGAGAAGCAGGACGGCACCGGGAACATCTCCTACGACCCGGCCAACCACGACTTCATGGTGCGTACCCGGCAGGCCAAGATCGACGGCATCACCGTCAAGCCGGTCGAGGTGGACGACCCGACCGGCGACGCCCGGGTGCTGGTCCTCGGCTGGGGTTCGACGTACGGCCCGATCACCGCGGCGGTGCGCCGGGTGCGCGCGGACGGCGGCGAGGTCGCCCAGGCGCACCTGCGCAACCTCAACCCCTTCCCGGCCAACCTGGGCACGGTCCTGCGGAGTTACGAGAAGGTCATCGTGCCCGAGATGAACCTCGGGCAGCTCGCCCTGCTGCTGCGGGCGAAGTACCTGGTGGACGCCGAGTCCTACAACCAGGTGCGCGGACTGCCCTTCAAGGCGGCCCAGTTGGCGGACGTGCTGTGGGCCGCGATCGGCACCCTGGACGAGGAGGACCACCGATGAGCGAGCGCGGATTCCCGTCCCTGCGGCTGGTGCCCAAGGCCGAAGCGCCGCAGAGCGCACGGGACTTCAAGACCGACCAGGAGGTGCGCTGGTGCCCCGGCTGCGGGGACTACGCGATCCTGGCGGCGGTGCAGTCCTTCATGCCGGAGCTCGGCATCAGGCGGGAGAACACCGTCTTCGTCTCGGGCATCGGCTGTTCCTCGCGCTTCCCGTACTACATGAACACCTACGGCGTGCACTCGATCCACGGGCGGGCGCCGGCGATCGCGACCGGCCTGGCGAGCTCGCGGCAGGACCTCAGCGTGTGGGTGGTGACGGGCGACGGCGACGCCCTGTCGATCGGCGGCAACCACCTGATCCACGCCCTGCGGCGGAACGTCGATCTGAAGATCCTGCTGTTCAACAACCGGATCTACGGCCTCACCAAGGGCCAGTACTCGCCGACCAGCGAGCTCGGCAAGATCACCAAGTCCACCCCGATGGGCTCGCTGGACGCGCCGTTCAACCCGCTCTCGCTGGCGCTCGGCGCCGAGGCCACCTTCGTCGCCCGCACCATCGACTCCGACCGCCAGCACCTGCAGTCGGTGCTGCGGGCCGCGGCCGAGCACCGGGGCACGGCGCTGGTGGAGATCTACCAGAACTGCAACATCTTCAACGACGGCGCCTTCGAGGTGCTGAAGGAGCCCGGCACCCGCGACGAGGCGCTGATCCGGCTGGAGCACGGGCAGCCGATCCGCTTCGGCGCGGAGGGCGCCAACGGCGTCTTCCGGGGCCCGGACGGCGAGTTGTTCACCGCGCCCGTCACCTCGGAGAACGAGGCGGAGCTCCTGGTGCACGACGCCCACGCGGCCGGCCCGGCCACCGCCTTCGCGCTCTCCCGGATCGCCGACGCGGACACCCTGCACCACACGCCGATCGGCGTGCTGCGCAGTGTCGAGCGGCCCGTCTACGACGAGCTGATGGCGGACCAACTGGCCACCGCCACCGCCGAGCGCGGCCCGGGCGACCTGGCCGCGCTGCTGGCGGGCAACGACACCTGGACGGTGGACTGACCGCCACTGCCGCCACTGCTGCCACTGACCGCCCCACGGCGCGCGTCGGTGCGCGTCGGCGCCCCCTCGTCCCGGCCGGGACGAGGGGGCGTCCGTCGTTCCGCGGCTACCGCCCGGCCCACTCCACCAGCTCGATCACGACCCCGTTCGGGTCGGCGACCTGGAACAGCTTCTCGCCCCACGGCTCCTCGCGCAGCGGCAGCGTGATCGCGACCCCCTCCTCGCGCAGCCGCCGTTCCTCGGCGGCGACGTCCTCGACGACGAACACCAGGATCACGCCGTCCGCGATCCGGTGCCGCTGCTCCTCCGGCAGGACCTCCAGGCCGCGCCGCAGGAGGACGACGGCGACCCCGCCGCCCGGGTGCTTGAGCGAGACGAAGCCGTCGGCGGACATCTCCTCGGCGTAGCCGAAGTGCCGCTGGAGGAAGGCGGCGGAGGCGGTGACGTCCTCGACGGTCAGGGCGACGGCGGTGGTGGTGATCTGCAAGGCGAGAACCCTCTCGTCGGCATCGCGGGGCATCCGTACGGTTACCCCGTACGCAGTACACTATACATAGTACGGAGAATTGCGCCAGGGTGGTCCGAGGGCCGGCCGCGTTCGCGCTCGTGCCTTCGCTCACGCCTGCGCTCGTGTCCGTGTTCGAGAAAGTCCGGCGGCGAACCGCCCGGCGCCGCTAGGGTCGGGGCATCGCATCGAGCAATGGGGGGTCGATCCGATGTCGGGCGCCGGATTCGAGGTTTCACCGGAGCAGTTGAGGTCCTCGGCGGCCAATGCCTCGTCCATCGCCGCCGGTCTTGCCACGCCGGTCCAGACCGCGGGCACCGCCTCGGGGGCCGCCGAGACGGCGCTCGGCGGCTGGCAGGTGGCCGGGCAACTGGCCGCCGTGGTCACCGCCTGGACGCAGGGCGTGGAGAAGATCCGCACCGCGCTCGGAACGGACGAGGAGGCGCTCCGCAAGGCGGCCGACGGCTACGGCAAGACCGAGAGCGGGAACGCCGGGGCCCTCCGGTAGCGGAACAGGGGAAGGGGGGCTCCCGTGGTGGACTTCGCGCGCCTGCGCGACGTGAAGCTGGAGTCGGTGACGGAGGCCGGCAAGGACTGGCAGGCCGTCGCCAAGGCGTTCGACCAAGCACGGCAGCACATCGAGGAGTCGGTGCTGAAGCCGCTCGGGACCTGGACCGGACCCGCCGCGACCGGCGCCCGGCACTCGTTCGGCGAGCAGGAGCTGCAACTGCAGGTGGCCGCACTGGAACTCCAGGCGGTCGAGCAGGTCCTGGCCGGCTTCGTCCTGGCGGTCACCACCGCCCAGCAGGAACTGCAGTACGCGCTGACGGAGGCGAGCAGGCTCGGTCTCACGGTCGACGCCAACGGCACGGTCACCGCGACGCCGACGCCGGCCGACCAGCTGCCCAAGAACGCGGCGCTGCGCCAGGAGGCCGCGGACTCCTACCGCACCGAGGCCGCGTACGCCGCGACCCTCACCGCCGACATCGCCGCCGCCGTCCAGGCCGCCACCCAGGCGGACGCCAAGTGCGCGGTCGAACTCGGCAAACTGGCCGCGGAGTCCAGGCTCCTCGACGGATCGGGGCGGAACGGCCTGGCGGGCGCGCTCCAGCTCGCCGCCAAGGACCTCGGCGAGGCCACCCGGCTCGCCGGGACGGTCGAAGGCGACGCCGTCCCCGCCGACCCGGCCGCCCGGGCCGCCTGGTGGAATGCCCTGGCGCCGGACCAGCGGAACCTGTTCCTGGACGCGGCGCCCTGGAAGGTCCAGGGCCTGCCCGGCGTGCCGACGCTCCCGGAGTACTACAAGCAACTCGCCCTGAAGAAGGCGGGGATCGACCCGTCGGCCTGGGATCCGGACAAGGGCCTGGACTTCAACGACCAGACGGTGCAGAAGGTCTACGCCTGGTACCAGAAGCTGTGGGACGAGAACCGGGACTTCCAGTGGGCCGGAATGGCCAAACTGGCCGGCGCACCGGTGTACGGCGGGCTCCACGACCTCAACGAGGTCATCAAGGGCGCCGACATCGGCGGGCTCGTCGTTCCCGTCCCGGGGATGTCGCTCCTGGCCGGCCTCAGCACGGAGGAGGTCCAGTGGTTCCAGAACAAGTTCCTGAACATGCAGAAGGACATCTTCGACGACGTCGGCGCCATGCACGCCGCCTACCAGCAGTACGGCATGGCGGGCATCGAGGCGTTGCAGGCGCAGGACCCGATCCTCTACCCGAAGGAACTGACCGATGCCTGGCGGGACATCGAATCGGGCGACCCGAAGAGGGTGGCGGCCGGCAACGCGGCTCTGTTGGAACGTGAGCAGACCAAGGTGCTGCCGACCTCGTACAAGGAGGTGGAGAAGTACCACGGCCCGGTCGGGGACACGTTCGCCCAAGTGCTGTCAGCCATGACCGAGTCACCGATCCCGGGCGGCAAGTCCTTCAACGGCTACTACGGCGGCGAATGGTCGACCTGGCGGGACGATCGGTACGTGACCGACACCGACGATCGGATGGACTGGATCCGCAAGGACATGCTGCCCAAGTACCAGCAGCTCCTGGCGGATCCGGTGCAGGCGAAGACGCTCATCGACACACCGCTGCTCGAACGGGCCGACGCGTACGAGGTCGTGCCGTGACGCGGGCGTGGAGGATCCGGATCCTCGCGATTCCGTTCTGCCTCGTTCTGCTGGCGGCCGGGTGCTACCTGGTGAGTGGGGGTACGCGTGCTGTCCACTGGGACCTCCGGAGCTCGCACCGGGGCGCCGATCTCGGGGTCAAGCTGAATCCGCACAGCGGCCACGACTTCGAGGACCTGGGCCCCCTGGACATCGACCTGCCGGGCGGACAGCGCTTCCACGCCGACAAGATGTTCCTGGTCGTGGCTGCCACCCACGATGACGCCGAGAACATCGACGAACTCGTCTGCTGGTACCCCGGGATGCCGCTCGAAGAGGCGTACGGGAAGGCCATGGAACTCGCCAAGCAGTTCGGCCTGAAGTCCGACGGGATCGTCGGCTTCCGGCGGGCGGTCCTCGATCATCTGGCAAAGGGTGATCGGTCGCATCTCGCCGGGCTGGAGGGCGGGTCCGACTTCCCTTTGCTGACTCCGACCGGACCGCTCTTCGGGATCAGCCTCAAGTACGAGACCGTCAACAGCGGGCAGCCCGTGACCTTGAAGGTCAACATCGCCTGGGGCGACAACCTGCGGCTCACCCTCCGGGACCAGGCCACCGCGTCCGCCACCCCGGCCACCCCGGCCATCCCGACCGCGCCCTGATTCGGAGGCCCCGTTGCCGTACGAGCAGCCCGTTCAGCCGACGGCCGTCACCTGGAACCTCCGCGGCAGCCACGCCCGCCGGGACGTGGGCTGGCCCGAGGGCGTCCGGCGCCGCTGGCACCTGCCCGTGGTCGCCGCGACCATCGCGTTGCCGGGCGGGCGCTGGTTCACCGGCCGGGTGGAGCTGACGGTCGCCGCCGCGGGGGAGGCGCTCGACCTGGTCAGCGCGACCTTCCCGGCCGCCACGGTGGACGACGCCTACCGCTTGTCGGGCGAGCTGGCCGCGTACTGGGAGCTGCCGGCCGAGCCCGTGGAGGCCTGGTACCGCGAGGCGAGGGAGGGGCAGGCGGCGGGCCGGCGGATCACCGAGTTCGGGTTGAGCATCCGTGGCCCGCGGTTGGCGGAGCCGTTCGGGCCGACGGTGAACCTGGTGTTCCTCTTCGCGCCGGGCGGTCCGCGGCCGGTGCGGCCGGCGCTCTACTTCGAGTGGTCGTGAGCGGTGCCCCACCGGGGTCGCCGGGGCCGCCCGGGTCGGCGAGGTCGGAGAGGCCGGCGGGGCACCGCACGGTCGGCCGGGAGCGTCAGTAGACGCAGGGGATGCCGCCGTCGGACTGCGCGTCGACCCCCGGGCCCTGCATCGGCAGGCTGGCGGCCGGGTCGGACGGGGCGCCGGACGGGGCGGCGGTCTTGTCCCCGTCGACGCCGGTGAAGCCGGTGCCGAGGGTGACCACGACGCGGTCGGCGCCGACGGAGGCGGTGGTGGACTCGGTGGCGGTCACGCCGTAGCGGGCGGCGATCTGGTCGGCGGCCTCCTTGGCGCCCTTGCCGTAGACCACGGTGGTGGTCTTCGGCCTGCTGCTCGCCGGGCCGGTCCGGCCCTCCTTGAACCCCATCGCGACCAGGGCCTTGGACTCGGCGGTGGAGGAGACCCCGGTGGCCGAGGAGGCGTTGAGGACGTCCACGGTGACGGCCTTGGCTGCGGTCGGCGTCGGCGTCGGCGTCGGCGTCGGGGTGGGCTGCTGGGTGGTGTCGCCGGCCGGGTCGCCCTGGGCCGGGGCGGCGGCGTCGGCGTAGCCGAACACCTGCTTGACCACCTTCTGGACCTTCGCCGGGGTCACCAGGTTCACGTCCTGGCCGTTCCGGGTGCCGAAGCCGTCGAAGGTGAGGGTGTTGAACTCGACGTTCCCGCCGGTCAGCGCCGGGGCCTGCTGGGCGAAGTCGAGGATGTTCCACTCGTTGTCGATGACGAGGTCCTTCTGTATGACGCTCATCAGCTGCTGCATCTTGCCGAGGTCCCCGACGATGCCCTTCTGCTTCAGGTTGTGCACGACGGCCGAGATGAAGGCCTGCTGGCGGTGGGTGCGGGCGAAGTCGCCGGAGTTCCCGTCGGGGCCGTCGAGGTTGTGGCGCTGGCGGACGAAGGAGAGCGCCTGGGCGGCGTTGAGGGTGTTGATGCCCTTCTTGAAGTCGGCGCCGGAGCCCTGGCCCGCCATGGCCGGGTCCTTGGTGTCGTGGGTGAGGCAGACCTGGATCGGCTCGACCGCCTTGGCGATGTCGTAGAAACCCATCAGGTTGACCTCGGCGATGTGGTCGATGGGCTGGTCGAGGAACTTCTGCACGGTGCGGATGGTGGCCGCGCGCCCCAGGTCGCGGCCCGCCTTCTCCAGGTCGGCGCCCTTGAGGCCCTTGGCCCGCAGGCCCGGATCGGCCTTGTCTTTGGCCGCGCCGTAGGCCTCCTTGATCTTGGCCATGCCCAGCTGCGAGCCGTCGGCGTTGTAGGTCATGACGTAGTCGTCGCGCGGTATGGACACGGCCTGCACCTTGCCGCCGTTCGCCGGGATGTGCAGCAGGATCAGCGAGTTGGTGTTGTAGCCGCCGATTTCGGAGCTGTGGCCGGCGTGCAGCTCGTCCTGGACGAACTGCGGGGGCAGGTCGGACCCGTCCATGTTCTTGCGGCTGTCCAGGCCGATCAGCAGCAGGTTGACCGAGTTGTCGAGGTGCTTGGGGGCGTCCTTCTTCGTCTCGGCGATGACGTTGGAGGTGGTCATCCCGTCGGTGAGGGAGGTGTACTCGTACCAGACCACCCCGCTGGCGGCGAACACCGCGAAACCGACGGTGCAGGCCACCACCCGGCCGGCGATCAGCAGCGGGGAGGACGTACGGCTCCCACTGCCCCGGCGGGCGGCCGCCCGGCCACCGGCCTGCCTGGCGTTCTCCGGGGTGCCCCCGGTCCGCCCTGTCTGTGCGGCGCCCCCGGTGTGCTCGGTGCGCTCGGCGTCGTCAGCCATGCTGCCTCCTCCGCTGCCGGACCAGTCGGACCACGATCACGAGGAGGGCTGCCGCCGCGGCCTCGGCCATCACGGGAAAGCCGTTCACCACCCACCTCGCGGCGCCGGTGGCCAGGCCCTTGCCCTGGTAGCGGTCCCGGTGGGCCGCCAGCTCGACGGCGGCCGTCGCGCCCAGGACCACCAGCGGCGAGGCCGCCAGCACCCACCACCAGCCGTTGCGGCTGCTCAGTGCCGCCGCCAGGCCGGTCCCGAGCACCGCGCCCACCGCGAACACCAGGCCCATGCCGGGGCCGGAGACCTCGTCGACCGCGGCGCCGGCCAGTGGCAGCCCGAGGGCCACCGTCACGGGCAGTGCGGCGCCGCCGGGCAGGGGGCGTGCGGACGCCCCCGGTCTGCCGGCTGCCCGCCGCCGCGAACCCTGGTCCGGCGACCGTCCTCGCTGTCCCGCCACGCGCTCACCCCTGGTGTTCCCGTGTCCCGTGCGCCACGGTGGCGCACGCGCCCGCGCCGGTGCCTGGTCGGCGTTCGGAACTGTGTTCGTGGCGCTGCCAGTTCTGGACGTCCGGGCCGGTCGCCCGGTTCCCGCGGGCGGTCGGGGCACCCGTGCGGGGACGGGAGCTTCCGCTTTGCCTCTACACGGGTGTAGAGATCGTAGGCAGCATAGATCACATGCGTCCGGCGGCAGTCCGGAGCCGCCCTGCAGGTCAGGGCAGGTCAGTAGGGCGTCGGATAAACTACACCGGGTAGTTTCTAAGTGGTCGGCCGATGGCCGACGGATGAGGAGTGGGTCGTGGCGACCACGGGTGGAGCGGGACGGCCGGAGAAGCGCAAGGCGATCACGCAGGCCGCGATGGTGGTGTTCGGGCGCGAGGGGTACGTGCGGGCCAGCATGGACGCGATCGCGGCCGAGGCCGGGGTGTCCAAGCGCACCGTCTACAACCACTTCGCCGACAAGGAGACCCTCTTCCTGTCGGTGGCGCTGCAGAACTCGGCCGAGCTGACCGAGAAGATCCGGGACCTGATGGCGAAGTACCTGGACCGCGTGATGGACCTGCGCCGGGACCTGGTCGACTTCGCGGTGGAGCGGGCCCGCGCGGTGCTGTCCGCCGGTGAGCACGGGGCGCTCGGCCGGGCGATCCGTGCCGAGGTGGCCAACATCCCGGCGGACGTCCTGGAGGCCTGGCTGGAGGCCGGACCGATCGCCTCGCAGCGCGACCTCGCGGCGCACTTCGAGGCGCTCGCCGAGCGCGGGTTGCTGACCGTCGAGGACGCCGGACTGGCTGCCGAGCAGTACACGCTGCTGACCTTCCACGGCATCGCCGAGCGCTCGTTCTGGGGCGCCGTACCGGTGGCGGAGGAGGAGGTCGAGCGGATCGCGGCGGTCGGCGTCGACGCCTTCCTGCGGATCTACGGCGGGCCGGCGGCCCGGGGGTGAACCCGGCGGGCTGCCGGGACCGCAGGCGGGGCATTTGGCATGGGGGCGGAGTAGGAGTATTGTTCCCTAGTCGCTCGGCAGGGAGCACCGGACACGCGTCAGCGCGGACGGTCCCGGGGCGGCCAATCCTCTGAAACACCACGTCCCAGGTTCGGGCTGGGTTGCGTGCGCATTTCTGCGTCGCGGCCTGGCGCTTATCTGGCGTGCTCGTTTTATCGGATTGCGGCCGATTCGCTTTTCGGAGTACGGATCGGCTAGAGTTTGAAACGTCGGACAGGGCGTCAAGCCTCGGAA
>NZ_JBFBOC010000024.1:0-91784 GCF_040685975.1 Kitasatospora sp. NPDC086791
GGACGAGGTCTCCCAGGCCGCCAACGCCCTGCTCGAACTCGGCGTCCGCAAGGGCGACCGCGTCGCCGTCTACCTCCCGATGATCGCCGAAGCCGCCCGGGTCCTGTCAGGGGCGTGGGGGAAGTGGGGCGGGGGGCTCAGGTGAGTTCCTTGGTGGTGCCCGCGCAGAGGGCCCAGATGACGAAGGCGTCGATCACGATCAGGACGGTCGCCCAGAACGGGTAGTGGGGCAGCCAGACGAAGTTGGCGATCATGCCGAGGCCGGCGACGATGACGCCGACGACCCTCGCCCAGACGGCGCCGCTGAAGAGGGCGGTGCCGGCCAGGACGAGGACCACGCCGAGGATCAGGTGGATCCAACCCCAGCCCGTGGTGCTCCACGAGAAGGTGTAGCTCCGGGTGACCACCACCAGGTCGTCGTTGAGGATGGCGGCGATTCCCTCCAGGACCGCCAGGATGCCGCCGATGAGGAGCATGATCGCGGCGAAGGTGGTCCATCCGCCGGCGAAGGCCCGCTCCACGGTCTGGGGCCGGCTGCGGCCGGGCCCGGTGACACCGTCTGCCATGGTGAGGACTCCTTCCGGAGCGACCGCGTCACCCGTGGGGTGACCTGCTCGGAGGCTCCGCTTCCAGGCTGCCACGCACCCGTCGCATCCCGCGAGGGCAGAACTCGGGGGAGCGGGGGAGGGGAACGGGGGCGGGGAGGGCCCTCGTCCGGTTCAGAGCTCGCGGATCTCGCGTCTGGTCAGCGCGTACCCGAAGGCGGCCAGTAGGCAGAGCCCGGTCGTCGCGAAGACCGCCCGGCTGCCGAAGGCGTCCACCGCCGCGCCGGCCGCGATCACGGAGAGCGGGAAGACGCCCAGGCCGCAGAAGGTGATGGCCGCCATGACCCGGGCCAGGAGCGCGGGCGGGGTGCTCTTCTGCACGCCGGTGACGACCAGGACGTTGGTCACCGTGCTGGCGCCGCCGGCCAGCCAGAGCAGCAGGACGGCGCCGATCAGGCCGGTGAACGGCACCAGGCCGATCGCCGCGCCCATCACCAGGCCGGCGAGCATCGCCGTGCGGCCCCGGGAGCGCAGCTCGGTGAGCCCGGCGGCGAACAGGCCACCGACCAGGGCGCCGCCGGTGAAGGCGGCCAGCAGCAGACCGAGTCCGACGGCGCCGGCGGCGAAGCCGTGGGTGGCCAGGGCCGGCAGGGCGACCCGGGTGGCGCCGCCCACCGTCAGGTTCGCGATCACCGTCACGGTCAGCACCGCGCGCAGCAGCGGTGATTCCCGCAGCAGGACGCGGAAGTTCCTCGGGACGGAGGCGCGTTCGGAGATCGGGCCCGGTGGTGTGACCGGGCTGCCGCGGCCGATCAGCAGCAGCGTGGCCGCCGACACCGCGAAGGTCGCCGCGTCCGTGCCCAGAGCGGCGGCCGGGCTCAGCCAGGCGACCAGCGGGCCGGCCACCGCCGGGCCGAGCAGGCCGGCGCCGAAGGTGACCGTGCTGTTCAGCGCGTTGCCCGCGTGCAGCTCCTCGGCGGGCAGCAGGGTCGGGGTGATCGCCCAGGCGGCCGGCAGGAACACCCCTGCTCCGAGGCCGACCAGCAGGGCCAGCCCGCCGATCAGCCGGAAGTCCGCCACCCCGGCGGCGGCGACCGCGCACAGCCCGGCGGTGGCGAGCAGCCGGCCGAGGTCGGCGGTCAGCATCACCCGTCGGGCGCCGTACCGGTCGGCGAGCATCCCGCCGAGCGGGGTGGCGGCCAGCCGTCCCGCGCCGTAGGCGGCGACCACCAGGCTCAACTGGCGGGCGCCGCCGGCCAGGGAGTAGACCAGCAGCGGCAGGGCGACCACCTGGAACGCGTTGCCGAACTCCGAGGTGCCCTGGCCGATCACCAGCAGTCGGAAGCCGCGTGTGCGCAGGGGGGCGACGCCGATCCGGGGGCGGAAGCGCAGGAGGCCTGTCGCGGCGCCCGTTCTCGTGCTGTCCGTTCCCGCGGCGCCTACTCCGGCGTCGCTAGCCATGGAGCGAGACCGGCAGCGATTCCAGGCCGCGCAGCATGATCGTGTTGCGCCACGGCAGGGTCTCCTCGGCGGCGGCCAGCTCGATCCGGGCGAAGCGCTCCAGCAGGCCGGTCAGTGCGACCTCGCTCTCCAGCTTGCCGAGGAAGGAGCCGAGGCAGCGGTGCAGGCCCTGCCCGAAGGCCAGGTGGCCGGGATCGCCCCGGTCCAGGATCAGCCGGTCGGGTTCGGGGAAGCGGGCCGGGTCCCGGTTGGCCGCGCCGAGCGAGAGCAGCACCAGCTCGTCCGCCGGGATCTCGACGTCGTCGACCATCACGTCGGCGTTGGTGAACCGCAGGGTGGCCATGCTGACCGGGGACTCGTAGCGCAGGAACTCGTCGACCGCGACCGGCATCGCCGCCGGGTTGGCGCGCAGCCGGGCGAGCTGGTCGGGGTGGTGGAGCAGCGCCAGGGTGGCGGTGCCGAGCAGGTTGACGGTGGTCTCGTGGCCGCCGATCAGCAGCAGGAAGACCATCGAGAACACCTCCTGCTCGGTGAGTTCACCGGCGTCACGGGCCCGCACCAGGTCGGTGAGGATGTCGGCGCTCGGCGACGCGCGCCGGGCCGTCATCAACTCCCTCAGGTAGTCGTTCAGTTCGGCCGTCGCCTGATCGAACGTCAGGTCGCCGCCCTGGGTCAGGATCGCGGTCGACCAGGTGCGGAAGGCCTGCATGTCCTCCGGCGGGAAGCCCAGCAGCTCGCAGATGATCATGATCGGCAGCGGGAAGGCGAAGTCCGTCACCAGGTCGGCGGTCTCCCGCTCGCGCAGCCCGTCCAGCAGGTCGCCGGCGATCCGTTCGACCAGCGGCCGCATCAGGTCGACCCGCCGGCGGGTGAAGACGCCCTGGATCAGCCTGCGCAGCCGGGTGTGGTCCGGCGGGTCGCTGTTGAGCATGTGGACCACCTCCGAGCCGAGCGTCAGGCCGGAGCCCCGCCCGCTCGCGATGGCCTGGCTGCGGCGGACGTCCTGCCCGAAGCGCGGGTCCATCAGCGCGGCCCGGACGTCCTGGTAGCGGGTCACCAGGTAGACCGGCAGGCCCTCGCCGAACTCCACGACGGAGACCGCGCCGGCCTCGCGGATCCGGGCGAGCGTGGGGTAGGGGTCGCGGATGAAGGCGGACATCCGCGCGGCGGCGTCGTCGACCGCGGTGGTCATGGCTCTCTCCTCGGGATCGAAACTCTCGCGGCTGGGCAATTGCGCAGTCACACAGCTGCGCGGCTACACCGTCAGCGACGGGAAGGGCCAGCGGCGCACCCGCGCGGGCAGGAACCAGGCGCGGCCGGCCTGTTCGGCGATCAGACCGGCTGCGGCGAGGTCCCGGTGGACGGCGTCCGGCAGCCGGTCGAGCTCGACGCCCTCGGCCAGCGCGTCCAGCTGTGCCAGGTGGCCCGGATCGTCGATGGTGAACAGCTCCAGCGTCCCGAACCGGCGGTCGCGCACCTCGACGAAGCCGGGGCCGCGCCGGACGACGCACTTGCACGGGAAGTACGTGGCGCGCCAGTCGGCGAGGACCTCCGGTGGGGCGCCCGTCAACTGCTCGGGCGGGTACAGGTGGTGGAACCGGCGCCGGGCCGCGCAGCCGTCCGGGCAGACCGCCCGCCAGAGTACGGCCAGCCCCTGTCCGGTCGCCTCGCGCAGCAGCATCAGCGCCCGCGCGGAGGCCGCCGGCGCGTCCGCGCAGAGTCGCACCGGCTCGGTCAGCCGCAGGCAGCGGACCCCGGCACGGTGCAGCTCGGTGACCTCCGCGTGCGCCGGGCCGGTCAGGACCCGGCGGCCGAGCGCGAAGCCCGGCAACTCCCGTGCGGCGGGCTCGTAGTCGAGCCAGAGCTCGACCTCCGGGCCGGCCGCGGGCCAGGCGTCGGCAGCGGTTCGTTCAGCCGATCGGGACGGCATCGGGCACCTCCCCGGTGCGGGGGCGGACGGCGGCGGGCACGTCTTCGACGCGAGGAAGAGCAGTGGCGGCGGGGCCGTGCCGGTGCTGCATCCGCATCAGCACCTGGTTGTCGGACTCGACGGCGACCTGCAGGAAGCTCTCCCCGTCGTGGAACAGCAGGCCCAGCGCGGTGAAACGCGCCAGCACCGGCTCGACCGCCGCCGCGCCGCCGGGTGCCTTGGCGGCCAGCGCGGCGGTCGAGCGGGGCTGGGCCAGCAGCCGGAAGACGGCGAGTTCCACCGGGTCGGTCAGCTCGACCACCCGCCAGTCGTACCCAGGGCGGGTGTTGACCAGCACGATCCGTCCGCCCGCGTCCCGGTAGCTGAGCCGGCTGTCGGGGAACCGCGCGAGCCAGGTGTCCACCGCCGCGCTCAGCCGCTCCGCGAGGTCACCGCCGATGCCGAGCGGCGGCGCGGTGAACACGTAGGCCAGTTCGGCCAGTTCGCCCTCCGGGAGGCGGTAGGTCGCGTGGTACTGGAAGGCCGGCCGGGTGATCGCGAACCCCAGCTCGGGGCGGTCGAAGTACGGGCTGAACCGCTCGATCGCGATCCGCCCCGCGCCGGTCGGCGGGTCCAGGTGGTGCAGCACGGGCAGTTGGCGGATCACCGACTCGTAGTCGGCCGGCTGCTCGCCCGGGAAGCCGTAGAGGTAGTTCCAGGTCACCGACACCCCGGCGCTCTGCGCGTCCCGCAGCGCGCGGACGTTCTGGCAGCCGGTCACCCCCTTGTCCATGATCCGCAGGACCCGGGTGCTCAGGCTCTCGATGCCGGGCTGCACCTGGGCCGCGCCCGAGTCGCCGAGGAGCTGGAACTGGTGGCGGCGCAGGTTGGCCTTGATCTCGAAGTGCAGCCGCAGATCGACCGGGAGTTCGGCCAGTGACTTCAGGACGGTGTCGAAGTAGCCCATGTCCAGGATGTTGTCGACCACGTAGACGTCCAGCAGCTGGTGGCGCTCGGCGAGGGCGAGCACCTCGGCGAGGAAGTCGGCCGGCGGCTTGGAGCGGAACTCCATCGAGGAGCCGTTGAGCCCGCAGAAGGTGCAGTGGTGCTTCTCGCCCCACCAGCAGCCCCGGGAGCCTTCGACGACCAGCTTGGGGTCGACCCAGCCGGCGGCGACGGAGGCGTCGAGCCGCTCGAAGAAGCCGTCGTAGCGGGGCGCCAGGATCGCCGCGGGCGGCAGCGGGCGCGTGGTCATCGCGTTGGCGATCGAGGTCCCGGAGGCGTCGCGCCAGCACAGCCCGGGGACGGCGGAGAGGTCGCCGCCCGCCAGGAGCGCCGGGAAGACGGCCTCGCCCTCGCCGCGCACCACGTAGTCCAGGAAGGGGAAGTTGCGGTGCAGCGCGGCGCCCTGCGGGCCGTCGCAGTTCGCGCCGCCGAACACCGTGCGGACCTGCGGGCAGCGTTGCTTGAGCAGCCTCGCGGCGGCGAGGCTCGCGGTGTTCTGCTGGAAGGTGGTGGTGAAGCCCACCAAGTCCGGTGGGTCGGCGGCGAGTTCTTCGACCAGCCGGGCGATGAACGCGGGGGCGATCGCACGGGTGGCCCGGGTCAGCGCGATCTCCTGCTCGCTCGCGCCGTTGGCGGCCAGGTACGCGAAGTAGTCGGCGAACTCGTCGGCGGTGGCGGTGCTGGTGCCGGCGTTGGTGTCGGTCTCGGGGGCGGCCGGGGCGTCGTCACCGTAGAGCGCGCCGGCGAACGCCCAGTCGCCCGCGCCCTGGAAGTAGGACTTCTCGGAGAAGTACTGGTAGTCGTCCACGCCGAAACCCGCGTGCTCGGCCGCCCAGTCCACGAAATCCAGGTTGGCGTAGCGCACGCCGACCCGGTGGCCGGCGCGGGCGGCGGCGGTGTGCAGGATCCCGAGCGCCAGCGACGGCACGTCGATCGCGCCCCAGGGCATGTGCAGCAGGACGATACGCATGGTGGCCACTTCTGTCGGTCGCCGGCGGTCGGTCGCCGGCGGTCGGTGAGGTGTCGCCCCGGGGCACCGTGGGAGCCCCGGAGCGACGGTGGGTCACTTGCCCTTGGCTTCCGGCTTCGGCTTCGGCTGCCCCTTGAGGGCAGGCGCGACCGGTGCGGCCTTGGTGATGTCGAGCGCGAAGTTCTGGACCACGACGGCGCCCCGGTCACGCTCCGGGGTGCTGATCGGGTCGTTCTGAATGCTGCGTCGCTTCATGGCTGTTCACCTCCTTCCGTCGGTTCGGCGGGTGCCTCGGGGCGGCCGCCCCGAGGTGACCGGGGGAGCGGTGCCGGCCAGGCGTGTTCGGCGAACCGGACCATCGCGGCCAGCACCGATCGGTGGTCGGCGGTCCGGCGGCTGTAGTGGCCGCCGTCCACCCAGAGCAGTTCGTGCGGCACCGCCAGCCGGCGCAGGTCCGCGGCGTAGCGGGCGACCTGGTCGGGCGGGCACCGCTCGTCGGTCCGCGAGGCGACCAGCAGGACGGGCGAGCGGACCTGGTGCACGTACGATCGCGGATCGGCCGCGCGGTAGCGCTCGGGCACCTCGTCCGGGCTCCCGCCGAAGAGCTGCCGGTCGAGCTCGCGCAGGGCGGGGGTGGTGGCGCGGTAGGCGGCGGGGTAGTCCGCGATCGGCTGGGCGGCCAGGCCGAGCGACCACAGCTCCGGCTGCGCGCCCAGCGCCAGCAGGGTCAGGTAGCCGCCCCACGAGAAGCCGCACAGGCCGGTGCGCTCGGCGAGCGCCGTACCGTCGGCGACCAGCTCCGCGCGGACGGCGGCCAGGTCCTCGATCTGCGCCAGCCCGACCCGGTGGCCGTACTCGTGCTGCCAGCGGGCGCCGTAGCCGGTGGAGCCGCGGTAGTTGGTGCGGACCACCGCGTAGCCGCGGTCCACCAGGGCGTTCACCCGCGGGTCGTAGGAGTCCCGGTCGTGGGTGGCCGGGCCGCCGTGGACCAGGAAGAGCGTCGGCCACGGGCCCCGGCCGGCCGGCGTGCTGACGAAGCTGTGGATCCGCCCGTACGGCCGGGAGGTCCAGCGCCGGCTGCGCGAGGTGTCGCCCGGGGCCCGATCGAGCCGGTGCGCGGTCTCCGCGCCGGGGCGCAGGACCAGCGGGCGGGGCGGTGTCGACTCCCGGCTCCAGACGCAGTGCAGGGCGCCGTCCGGGGCGCAGGACAGGTCGTGGATCGTGCCGCCGGGTGTGCGGATCTCCCGGACGGACGGCGCCTGTGCTGCCGGTGCGCGGCCCACCGGCCCTCGGCTCACGGGTCCGTGCTGCGTCGTGCTCCGTCCCTTCGCCGGGTCGAGGTCGGCGAGGAGCAGCCGGCTCCGCCCGGCCCGCTCGTGCTGGATCAGTACCCCGTGCGGCCCCTGGTGCTGGTACCAGCCGGCCGATATCTGGGAGTCGAACGACAGCCCGGGGTACCTGCGCAGCCCCGCGCCCGCCCGCCAGGTCGCGACGGTGTACCGCTCGTCCTTCTCGACCACCAGCAGCAGCTCCGGTTCGGGCACCGCGAGCGGGTTGAACTCGATCGGCCAGAGCCGCAGCCGGCGGCCCCCGGCGAGCTGCAGCGGGCCGGCTGTCCGGCCGTCCGTCCGGCGGTCCGTCGGCCACAGGAGTACGGCGTCGTCCCCGTCGGGCCGCCCGCCGAGGGCGAGCAGTCGACCGTCCGGCGACAGGTCGGCCAGGCTCAGGTACCCCGGCGCCGAACCGATCAGCCGCGCCGCGCCCGCGGGCGGTCCGACGTAGCAGTGCGAGGCGCCGTCGACGCCGACGGCCAGCGCCGCGAGGGCGCCCGTCCGGTCGAAGGCGATGCCGTACGCCCGCCCGCGCGGGACGCCGTGCAGCGCCTCGCCGCCCTCGCCGCCCGCTCCGCCCGCTCCGCCGGTGAACGGCGAGCGCCGCCACCGCCCTTCCCCCGCGCTGTCGGCGTCGAACCACCAGATGGCCTCGCCGTCCGGCTCGATCTCGCTCAGGTGGACGCCCCCCGGCCGGTCGGTGACCACCCGGCGCCGATCCGTCCTCAGATCCCAGGCGACCGCCTGCCAACGCTCCTCGACGAGCCGCGTCTCGACCGCGCGGTCGGCTGCCAGGGCGGCGAAGCCGGGGGACTGGAACGCCTGCGTCACGGACCCGGCCCTTCCGGCTCGATGGTGGGAACAGGCTGCGCTGAACGTCCCGAGGCCAGTGCATCGGTGTGAAGGTCCAGTGAACTGACGTGAAGAAAGGGTCACTTGTGGAGGATCGCGGCCACTCTAGGGGGCGGCCGCGAGGGCGAACAGACCTTTCGCGCAGTTGGCCGAAAGATGGCCGACCGGGTGACGGATGGCTCGCGCTCCGGTGGACCGGAGGGCGTCGGAGAACCCCCGGAGAACGGCCGCACCGGGCGCGACACCACCTCCATGACCTGGAACCGGCTCCACCCGGCCCGCATACTCAAGGACGCCGGCGGTGGCTTCGACGTGGTGAACCGAGAACCCCGAACCCTGAACACCGCTGATACCGGTGATCCCGGTCCCGGCTTCCGTACAGGAGGTTCCTCGTTGTCACCTCGTCGGCCGTCCACCGGGCCCACTGATCGACGCCGGCCGGCGGAAGGCACGCCGACGTGATCCGCGGGGTCCATCTGGAGGCGCAGTGGCGCCGCGAGGCGCTGCGGACGAACCTGTGGGTCGTGCCGATCCTGGAGGTCGTGGTCGCCGTGCTGCTGTTCGCGGTGACCTGGTCCCTCGACCGGGCCGCCTACCGGGGGGACCTCACCCTGCCGTCCTGGGTGATCAGCGGCACCGCCGACGCCGCCCGGCAGACGCTCGCCGCCATCGCGGCCGCCCTGATCACCGTCGTGGGCGTGGTGTTCTCGATCATGATCGTGACCCTGACGCTGGCCTCCACCCAGTTCGGCCCGCGCATGCTGCGCACCTTCATCCGGGACCGCACCACCCAGCTGACCCTGGGCACCTTCGTCGGCACGTTCGTGTACACGATGCTGTCGCTGGTCGTCATCGGACCGGCCTCGCACGGCGACCTGGTGCCGCACCTGTCCATCACCGTCTGCATGGTGCTGGTGATGGCCGACCTGGCCGTGCTGATCTACTTCATCCACCACATCGCCACCTCCATCCAGCTGCCCAGGGTCATCGCCAGCATCGCGGCGGAGCTCTCCGCGGCGATCGAGGCGGACGCCGGCGAGCCGGCACCGTCCGGAGGGCGCGCCACCGGGCCGTCCGCGGCCGAGCTGCACGCCCGGCTCGACACGGCGGGCGCGGCCGTTCCGGCGCCGTCCAGCGGGTACCTGCAGTTCGTCCGGCACCGTACGCTGGTCCGGATGGCGGCGGAGTTCGGCGCCGTCATCCGGCTGGACCACCGCCCCGGGCACTTCCTGGTGCAGGGGCACCAGCTCGCCACGGTCTGGCCCGCCGAGGCGGCGCCCCAGGTGGCCCGGAGCTTCGCCCGCGCCCACATCACCGGCTCGACCCGGACGCTGGCCCAGGACATCGCCTTCGCCGTCGACCAGCTGGTGGAGATCGCCATCCGGGCGCTGTCCAGCGCCGTCAACGACACCTTCACCGCCCTGACCTGCATCGACTGGCTCGGCGAGGGGCTGTGCCGGGTCGCCGCGCACTGGCACCCGAACCCGGTCCACCGGGACGAGACCGGACACATCCGGGTGATGACCGCCCCCGTGAGCTACGAACGACTGGTCCAGCGCGCCTTCGAGAAGATCCGCCAGGCCGCCCCCGGCCTGCCGGCCGTCCTGATCCGCCAGCTCGACGCCCTCACGGAGATCATGTCCGAGACGACCACGGAGCAGCAGAGCCGGGTGCTCCTCGCCCAGGCGGAGATGATCGAACGCCTCAGCCGCGAGTCGGTGACCGAGGCGGCCGACCGCGCCGACGTCCACCGCCGCTACCTGAACTTCCTCGCCGTCCACGCCGCCCTCGCCGGGCGGCGCTGACGGTGCTCGAGCCGACCTGACGGCCGCACAGCCTGACGCGCTGAGACCCTGACGCCCCGACGGACGGGAAGACGGCGCGGCGCCGCCGTCCCGGCGGGCGGGGGCGGGCGGGGGCGGACGGGGGCGGACGGAGGCAGCCGGGGAACCGGGCCGCGCGGGCGGGCGTTGCTGGCTGAGGACACCCGGGTGCGGCGGCCGGCAGGCGCGTCGCGGGGTGACCGATCCGTACAGGGAAAGGAAAGGCACATGCACGTCACCCTCGCCGAGGAGCTGATGCTGCTCTCGCTGGACGACGAGTCCGGCGTGGCGAAGGACAGTTCGAGCGCCGGATGGGCGGTGGCGGGAGGCCTCCTCGCGGACCTCGCGCTGGCCGGCCGCATCGCGCTCGACGAAGGCCGGCTCAGCGTCACCGACCCCACCCCGACCGGCGACCCGCTGCTCGACGGGCGCCTGGAGCGGCTCGCCGAGTGGGTCGGGCGCAAGGGCCCCGGCAAGGCGAAGGCGGCGGACTGGCTGACCAAGGATCACCCCACGGCGGTCCGCGCCACCGTGCGGCGGCTGTGCGAGCGCGGCCTGGTGGTCGAGGAGCGCCACCGGGTCCTCGGCCTCTTCCCGGTCCGCCGCTATCCGGAGGCGGACGGCTCCGTCGAGCGTGAACTCCGCGGGCGGCTGACCGCCGTGATCCGCCATCACGAGGCGCCCGACGTCCGCACCGCGACCCTGATAGCCCTGTTGCACGCCGCCCGGCTGCACGGCCTGGCCTTCTCCGACCTTCCCCGGGCGCGGGTCGAGCTGCGCTTCGCGGAGATCGCCGCGGGCGACTGGGCGGGCGAGTCCGTCGGCCAGGCGATCCGGAACATGCACGTCGCCGTCGCGGCCATCGCGGCCGTCACCGTCGCCACGGCCGCCACCGCGGCCACGGCGGCCGTCAGCTGACGGACCACAGCCCCGGGAGGACGCCCGCACCCCACCCGCCCACGCGGCGGTGGGGGCGGGTGGGGTGCGGGCCGGTCCCTCAGGTCGGAGGAATCGGAGGAATCGGAGGGACCGGAGCGGTCAGGGGCGTCCGCGGGATCAGCGGGATCAGCAGGGGAAGGTGCCGCTGTAGAGGGCGTGGCCGTAGGAGGAGCTGCCGGAGCCGAAGCCGTAGATGCCGTCGTCGCTCCAGACCGCCTCGCGGAAGCCGTTGACGCAGGTCGAGGTCGGCGCGAGCGCGAAGCCCTCCAGGTTGTCGACCGGCATGACGGCCGGGTTGGTGTAGGTCACGTCCGGCACGATCGCGCCGGCGGCGTTGACCTTCAGGAACGTGTGCGTCTCGCCGCAGGTGTTGTCGCAGGTCGCGACGATGCGCTGGGTCCCGGCGTCGAAGGTCACGTCCATCACGGAGACCTTGCCGGTCGGGATCGTGCCGAACGTGGTGAACGTGCCGTCGGAGTTGAGGCCGTAGACGTGCAGCGTGCCGTCCCACTCGAGGCCGGCGAAGAACAGGCCCGCCCCGTGCAGCGGGTAGTTCGCCGGGTTGTAGGCGGCGCCGGTGAGCGGGTCGATCCAGCCGTTCGCGGTCAGCCAGCCGTCCGGCACGTAGCCGACGCCCTCGAAGCCCAGGTTGGCGTCGTCCTTGCTGCCGGTGTCGAGCTGCGGGAACTGCGCGGTCATGTCCCACTGGCGGATCGGCGTGAGGGTCGATCCGGTCGCGGCCGGGTCGAACTCCATGATCGTGTCCTTGGGGACCGTGTTGTCGGAGTTGTCGCGCTCGGAGGTCACGTAGACGTGGCCGTTGCCGCCGACCGTCAGGCCCTCGGAGTCCGGCTGGCCGGTGCCGCCCGCGAAGCGGATCTGCTTGCCGGTCACGCTCCAGGACGGGTCCGGGATCCACGTGCCGTTGCTCTTGACCAGCTTGTACAGCCAGTTCTTGTTCTTGGCCGCCCAGAGCACCGACGGGTTCGCCGGGTCGAAGGCCAGGCCGCTCAGGTCACGGCCCTCCGGGCCGGTGGACGTGGTGAACGCGCAGACGTTGTCCGCGATGGTGACGTCCAGCCCGCCCGGCCAGGCCAGGGTGCCCGCCGGGGCGGAACCCGTGCCGGAGGGCGCCTCGGGGGTGCAGCCGCCGGTGAGCGCGCCGCCGCCGCCCAGCAGCCGGCCGGTCTGGCCGCCACCGCCGCTGCCCGAGCAGGAGTTCGCGCCGCCGGGCGTCGCGGTGGTGGCGGTCCGGAACCAGCCGGTGCCGTTGGCGCAGCGCTCGTCGGACGGCTTGGCGCCGCCGGTCGCCCAGGTCACCGAGTCGACGGTGGTGCCGTTGCCGTCGACCAGGAAGACCGAGTCGTTGTCCCCCAGGCCGAGGACGGAGTCGAAGGTGACGTAGCCGCCCGCGGGGATGGTGGTCGCGCTCGGCGAGGAGGACGAGATCGAGACCGGGACGTGGGTGGTGTCGTTGTCGACGTACTTCCACGAGCCGATACTGACCGCGCTGGTGCCGCCGTTGTACAGCTCCACGGTGTCCGCGCCGTCCGAGGTGACCTCGTTGATCCGCACCCGGCTCGCCGCGGGGACGGAGGACGGGCAGCCCGCGGCGTTCGCGGCGCCGAAGGTGGTCGCGGCGGTCGTGGTGACCCACGCCCCGGTGCCGTCGCCGCCGCAGCGCGCCATCGCCGGCTTGGCCGCGCCGCCGGCCCACTCGACGCGGTCGACCACCGTGCCGTCGGCGGTGTAGATCACCAGCTTGTCCGCATCACCCAGCCCCTTGGGCGAGTTGAAGGTGACGAAGCCGCCGGCCGGGATCGTGCTCGCGGACGGGTTGAAGGACTGCGGGGAGAAGCCGTCGTCCGACATCTTCCAGCCGCTGATGCTCACCGCGGCGGAGCCGGTGTTGTACAGCTCCACCGTGTCGTTGTTCGCCGAGGTGACCTCGTTGATCCGAACGTTCTGGTAGCCGGCCGGGTTCGCGGCAGCCGCGGGCTGCGCGCCGAGCAGCCCGGTGACGACCAGTCCCGAGAACGTCAAAGCCGCGGCGCAGACGGAGGCGACGCCGGTACGAGAGAGTGAGGTAGGCACGAGGCCGAACTCTGGTGAGACAAGCTTGAAACGGCGTGTACGCCGGCTGAATGCCGCGTGCTGGCCGCCGGAACGCCAGGCATGCGCCGGTCCCACGCGCCGCGGCCGGCACCACGCGCTGCGCCCGCACCACGCGTCGCGTCGCGTCGGCGGTGCACCGCGCGCGCCGACGCCCCGGAATTGGTCCAGACCTATTGACGGGCCTTGCCGCCCCTCCTACGATCCGGACCGGCACAGCCCCACATGTCCCCCCACCTCACCCAGAGCCGGGCGTCACGCCCCCACGCGTCGGTCATGTCCATGACGCTCGGCGGGAAGGGAGCGCAGCATGTTCCGTCGAAGGTCACGCACGCCACGCCCGTCGGACGGGTTCCGCCCGGACCCGGGCCGCTCCGAAGGCGACCGGACCGGGAGCGCGCCGCTCCGGGCCCCGCGCCCGCGGCGGGCGGTGGTGGAACGCGCGCAGGCCGGCCGGTCCGGCCGCACCGAGCAGGGACGACCGGTCGTCCTCCGGCGCCTCCTCGCCGGGGTGAGCGCCGCCGCCGTCATCGGTGCCGGCATCGCCGTGACCGGCACCGTCACGGCCGGGGCCGCCACCACCAACCTGGTGGCCAACCCCGGGTTCGAGAACGGACTCTCCGGCTGGACCTGTTCCGGCGGCTCCGGGGCCGTCGTCGGCAGTCCGGTCCACTCCGGCACCGCCGCGCTCCAGGCCACGCCGGCCGGCTCGGACAACGCCCAGTGCACCCAGACCGTCAGCGTGCAGCCCAACTCCCAGTACACGCTGAGCGCCTACGTCCAGGGCAGCTACGTCTACCTGGGCGCCACCGGCACCGGCCTCGGCGGCGCCCAGTCCACCTGGACGCCGAACAGCCCGTCGTACGGTCAGCTCAGCGTCGACTTCTCCACCGGCCCGGGCACCACCTCGGTGACCGTCTACCTGCACGGCTGGTACGGGCAGCCCGCGTTCTACGCCGACGACGTGTCGCTCACCGGCCCCGGCGGCAGCAGCCCCACGCCGACCGCCACGACGCCGACCACCGCCCCGCCGACGACCACGCCCCCGCCCACCACCACCCCGCCGACGACCCCGCCGCCCACCAGCACGCCCCCGACCAGCACGCCGCCGACCACCCCGCCGCCCGGGGACACCTGCCCCACGAAGCCCAAGCCCTCGGGCAAGGTCCTGCAGGGGTACTGGGAGAACTGGGACGGCGCCGCGAACGGCGTCCACCCCGGCATGGGCTGGGTCCCCATCACCGACAGCCGGATCGCCGCGCACGGCTACAACGTCATCAACGCCGCCTTCCCGGTGATCCTCTCGGACGGCACCGTCCAGTGGCAGGACGGCATGGACGCCAACGTCAAGGTCTCGACCCCCGCCGAGATGTGCCAGGCCAAGGCGGCCGGCGCGACCATCCTGATGTCGATCGGCGGCGCGGCCGCGGGCATCGACCTGAGCTCCAGCACCGTCGCCGACCGCTTCGTGGCGACCGTCGTCCCGATCCTCAAGAAGTACAACTTCGACGGCATCGACATCGACATCGAGACCGGCCTGTCCGGCAGCGGCAGCATCTCCACGCTGTCCGCCTCCCAGGCCAACCTGATCCGGATCATCGACGGCGTGCTGGCCCAGATGCCCGCGGGCTTCGGCCTGACGATGGCGCCCGAGACCGCGTACGTCACCGGCGGAAGCGTCACCTACGGCTCGATCTGGGGCGCCTACCTGCCCGTCATCAAGAAGTACGCCGACAACGGGCAGCTGTGGTGGCTGAACATGCAGTACTACAACGGCAGCATGTACGGCTGCTCCGGCGACTCCTACCAGGCCGGCACCGTGCAGGGCTTCACCCAGCAGACCACCTGCCTGAACAACGGCCTGACCATCCAGGGCACCACCGTCAAGGTGCCCTACGACAAGCAGGTGCCCGGACTGCCGGCCCAGCCCGGCGCGGGCGGCGGCTACCTGGACCCGGGCCTGGTCGGCCAGGCGTGGAACGCCTTCGGCGGTTCGCTGAAGGGGCTGATGACCTGGTCGGTCAACTGGGACGGTTCGAGGGGCTGGACCTTCGGCGACAACGTCAAGTCCCTGCAACGCCGTTGACCGCCCGCTGACGTCCCGCGCCCGGGCTCACCGCTCCGAGAGCCCGGGCGCGGGCCGTCCCCCGCCCCGCTCCGCGCCCTGCCCCCGGTTGTTCGGCGTTTTGTTCAATGACCGAGGACCGAACCAGAACAACCCCGGTGCGCTACACCGGTAGCGCACGTCACAGCCGTGTCGTGCGCGGGACCAGGGCCGCAACAGCGCCGAACGCCGGGAGAGTCCACCAGATGACGACGCTCTGCATCGCGAACAACCGCACCGAGGAGATGGTCGGGGACCTCACCGGGATGACGCCGCTGGAGCAGCGGTTCGCCGGATGCGGGGCGCAGCGGATGCTCTGGTGGGCCGAGGACGGCGACGTCCTGGTGCTGCCCTGGGGCCCGGACCCGGCGTACCTGGCGTACGTCACCGGGCTCACCGGCGTGCGGGCCGACAGCCTGACCTTCGTGGTGCCGCCGCCGGACGCCCAGGGCGACCAGGTGCTCACCACCGGCCGGCTGGCCGACCCGGGGTTCCGCGCGGAGCTGCGCCGCGTGCTGGCCGGGCGCACCGTCGAGGAGGTGCTGGCCATCTCGCCGAACGGCGCGGTGGCCGAGCTGGCGGACGCGCTCGGCCTGGCGCACGCCATGCCCGGCCAGGCCTTCGCCGCGCAGGGCGGCAACGCCCTGGTCAACAGCAAGGCGGGGTTCCGGGCGCTGGCCGCCGGTGCCGGGGTGCCGATCCCGCCCGGGCGGGTGGCCGGTTCGCCGGCGGAGGTCGAGGCCGCGATCGAGCACCTGCTGGCGCAGGGGCACAGCGTGATGGTGAAGGTCGAGTACCAGGCGGGCGGCTTCGGCAACGAGATCCTCGCCCGCGACGAGCAGGTGGACGCGGCCGGCGCCGAACGGGTGGTGCCGCTGCCGGACCGGGCGGCGGTGGCCGGGTACGTGGCCGAGCGGTGGGCCTGGCTGACCGGCGGGCGCGGCCAACGGGTGGTGGTGGAGCGGTACTTCGCCGACTCCGCGGCGCTCTACGCGCAGTTCCTGATCGACGACGCGGCCGTGGTGCTCGCCGGCTGCGGCGAGATGCTGATGCAGCCGGTGGTGGTCGGGGAGATCACTCCGCCGGTCACCCCGGACCCCGAGGCCGTCGCCGAACTCGTCCGCCAGGGAGCGGAGTTGTCGGAGTCGCTGCGGGTGATCGGCTACCGGGGCACGGTCAGCGCGGACGCCGTGCTGACCCCGAAGGGCGAGATCTACTTCCACGAGACCAACGGCCGGCTCACCGGCTCCAGCCACCTGCACGACGCCTACTTCGGCCGCCTGCTGCGCGAGGAGCACCGCGACTCGCGCTACATCCTGGAGCTGGCCGGCCTCAAGGTGCCGTCCTTCGCACGGGCGGTGGCGGCGATCGACGCGGCCGGGCTGGCCTTCGACCCGGAGACCGGCACCGGCGTGCTGTACAGCTGCGACTTCGCGCCCGCCGACGGCTCGGTGATGTACTGCGTCGTCGCCGAGAGCCCGGAGGCCGCCCGCCTCCAGCAGGCCGCGCTGCTCGCGCTGTTCGCCGGATGACGCCGGGGGCGGCCGCGCCTGGGATGCGCGCGGTGGTGATCCACCGCTACGGCGGGCCGGAGGAGTTCCGCACCGAGACGGTGCCCGAGCCGGTGGCCGGCCCGGGCGAGGTGCTGATCGACGTGACCCTGGCCGGGCTCAACTACGCGGACCTGCACTGCCGCACCGGCGAGTACGCGCGCTACCCGCTGCCGGCGGTGCTCGGCGCGGACGTGGTCGGGCGGCGGCGCGGGGACGGCCGGAGGGTCGCCGCGCTGCTGCGGGCCGGCGGCGGGTACGCCCGGGTGGCCCGCGCCGAGGCGGCGCACACCGTCGAGGTGCCGGACGGCGTGGGGGACGAGCAGGCGCTCGCGCTGCTGGAGCAGGGGGCGACGGCCTACGGTGCGCTGACCCTGGCGGGGCGGCTGCGGCCGGGCGAGACCGTCGCGGTGACCTCCGCTGCCGGCGGGGTCGGCCACCTGGTGGTGCAGCTGGCCCGGGAGCTGGGCGCGGGCCGGGTGCTCGCGCTGGCCTCCACCCCGGCGAAGCGGGAGTTCGCGTGCTCGCTGGGGGCGGACCTGGCCCTCGACCCGGAGGACCCCGGCTTGGCCGAGCGGCTCGCGGAGTCGGGCGGGGTGGACCTGTTCGTGGACCTGGTCGGCGGCCGGGTGCTGCGCGCCGGGCTGGCCGGACTGGCGCCGTTCGGACGGCTGTTGTCGGTCGGGGCCCGGGGCGGACCGGAGGAGAGCTTCTCGGTGGACGAGCTGGCCGACCGCTCGGCGGGGTTGCTGGGCTTCTGGCTCCAGCACGTCCTGGCGGACCGGGCGCTGTTCGCGGCCACCGCCGGGCGGTTGTTCGAACTCGCCGCCGGGCGGCGGTTGGTGGCGCGGATCGACCGGACCGTACCGATGTCCGGGGTGGCCGGGGCACACCGGGCGCTGGCCGCGCGGGAGACCATGGGCAAGGTGCTGGTGGACGTCCGCCGCGAGGACTGAGCCGCGGCGCACCGCGCACCCGCGTGCCCGCGAACTGCCCACCCGCGTGCGCCGGGCCCGACCGCGGACGGTCGGGCCCGGCGCGCCGGTCAGTACCCGGCGACCTCGTCCAGGCCGTGGCCGCGCAGCGGGACGAGGAAGCTGCGCTCGAACACCACCACGACCTCGCCGGTGGACTTCGTCCCGGTGGTGCGGCAGCTGACGATGCCCTGGCCGTCGCGGCTCTTGGACAGCCGCTTGGCGAGCGTCTCGGTCTCCGCGTACAGGGTGTCGCCGGGGAACACCGGGTGGGTCATCTTGATGTTCTCCCAGCCGAGGTTGGCGATGGTGCGCCCGCTGGTGGAGCGGGCGGTCATCCCGCCGACGATGCTGAGCGTCACCAGACTGGAGACGATCGGCCGCCCCCAGGGGGTGTGCTCGCTGTAGGCGGCGTCGATGTGCAGCGGGGCGTCGTTCATGCTCAGCATGCTCATCAGCACGTTGTCGAGCTCGGTGACGGTCCGCCCGGGGCGGTGTTCGACCACCTCGCCGACCTCGAACTCCTCGTAGTAGCGCCCGACCACCTCGCGGTAGCGGCGCTCGCCGATCCGCCGGTAGCCGGCGGGTTCGGTTCCTTCCATGGCGGCTCCTCCCGAGTCCTGGCGTCCGGTGGTCGCGTTCTGGCGTCCGGTGGTGGTGTTCCGGCGACCGGTGGTCACGGCCTAGCGTCCGGCGGTCGGGCCGGGGAGTCCGGCGGTGAGTTCCTTGACGTGGCCGGCGAACTCGCGGATCAGCCGCTCGTCCATGTCGGCGCGCATCATCAGCCGGAGCCCGGCCTCGCCCTTGGGGACGATCGGGAAGAACACCGCCGAGCTGTAGAAGCCGCGCTCGAAGAGCTGGGCGGACAATTTGACCGCCTGCTCGGCGTCCCCGACGTCGACCCGGCGCACCGGCAGGCCGTTGCCCGCGAAGGCGGTCGGCAGCAGCTCGTCGAAGAGGTCGATGTTGCGGTTCAACCTGGCCTGCAGGTCGGCCAGTTCGGGGGAGCGGTGGATGGCGGCGCTGCCCAGCGAAGCGCCGACCAGCGGCAGGGCGACGTTCTGCGACCAGCCGACCGGGCCGGCGTGCCGGTGCAGGAACTCGAACTGCTCGCGGTTGCCGAGCATCGCGATGCCGCCGCCGGTGCCGAAGCCCTTGCCGAGGCTCGCGACGATGACCGTCAGCGGGTTCATCTCCAGCCGGGAGCGGACGAAGCCCTCGCCGCGCTCGCCCATGATGGACAGCGAGTGGGAGTCGTCGATGTAGAGGAACAGCCCGTAGCGGTCCTGGAGTTCGAGCAGCCCGTCGAGGGCCGCCGCGCCGCCCATCGAGTACGCGCCGTCGGCCACGTAGGCGACCCGCGGGTACTTGCGGCAGATGTCCTCCAGGTAGTTCAGGTCGTTGTGCGGGCAGGACAGCACCATCGACTCGTCGGCGCAGATCGGCTTCACGTACGCCATGCAGAAGTGGCAGAAGCGGTCGAAGACCATCACCCGTGGGCCGCCGCCGCGCTGACAGGTGCCGTCCAGGTGGCCGGAGGCGATCAGCGGCAGGATGCCGGCGGTGAGCGAGGTGCAGGACGCCCCCGGGAGGATGTGCGCACCGAACAGCTCGCCCAGCTCCTCCTCCAGGCGCACCAGCAGGTTGTGCCGGATCCGGGTGGTGGAGGTGACCAGCCAGGTGCTGCGGGACTCGGTCAGCGCGTCCACCGCGCCGGCCGCGACCGAGGGGTGGTTGTTCAGGCCCAGGTACGCGCAGGAGACCATGTTGGCGAACTCGTGGCCGGTCTCGCGGACGATCAGCCGGTTGTTGGACTCCGAGTCCACGGTGATGCCGATCAGGCCGTTGGCGGCGGCGGCCTGCCAGACCGGGTCCGCGGTGGACAGCATGGCCTCGGCGTTGCGGTACCGGCGCGGGCCCAGGATGGATTCTTCGGTCATCGTCACTTCTCCGTCGCGTGGTTCGGGGTGTCGGTGGGCGTGCGGCCCTGCGGATGGAGCCGGCCGTCCGGCCCGGTCGGGAGGTGGGGCCCGGTCGGGCCGTCGGGTCCGCGCGGATCGTCGGGTCGGAGCGGGTCGAACTGCTCGATCAGGCGCTGGGAGGCCTCGAAGAACGGCATGCCGACCATCACCCCGTCCACCACGGTGACCGAGCGGCCGTTCTCCAGCCCCGCCGCGACCACCCGGCGGGCGCGCGCCAGCAGCTCCTCGTCCGGGCTGAAGGTCTCGTTGATCAGCGCGAGCTGGCGCGGGTGGACGGCGATCTTGCCGCTGAACCCGAAGTCCCGGGCGAGCCCGGCCTCCCGGCGCAGCCCGGTCAGGTCGGCGACCTCGAAGAACGGCGCGTCCATCGCCTCCACCCCCGCGGCCCGGGCGCTGTTGACCACCCGGGCGCGGGCGTGCGCCAGGGCGTCCCAGCAGAGCCGGGCGCCGACCGCGAAGGCGTAGTCGGCCGAGCCGAAGACCAGCCCGCGCAGCCGGTGCCCGGCGGCCGCGATGGCGGGTGCCTGCTCGATGCCCAGCGGGGTCTCCACGACGGCCAGGAACTCCGTCTGCGGGCAGTCCGGACCGAGCGCGCCGGCGGCGATCTCGATGTCCCGGGGGGACTCCGCCATCGGGACCAGCACGAGGTCCGGCTTGACGCGGTACCGGGTGATGGCGATCAGGTCGCGCAGACCGTCCGGCCCGGACAGGGTGTTGATGCGCACGGCGCTGCGCGCGAGCTTGGCGGACGGGAGCGTGAAGAACTCCTCGGCGAGCCGGCGGGCCTCCTCCTTCCGGGCCGGTGGGACCGAATCCTCCAGATCGACCATGGCGATGTCGGCCCCGGACTGGTGGCTCTTGGTGTACCGCTCCACCGCCATCGCGGGTGTGGACAGGAGGGAACGGCAGTACCGCGTGAACCTCATGGATGTCTCCGAAGTCAGCGAGGGCTGCGGGCCCCGGTTCTATCCCACCGGCATTGTTCGGCGCCGTGCGGCTGGACATTGAACATCAACTCGGAACAACCGACCCGTACGCACCATTGTTTGACGCCAACTGTGCTGTGCATGATGAATCACCGGGGGATGAGGACGAGCCACGCGCGCCTGCTGCGCGTGGCTCGTGGGCACTCGTGGGTGTCAGGACACCACTTCAACGAAGAAGGGGGCCGTCGTGCCGCGTCGGGAAAGTCCGTTGGACCCTGGGGACGGGTCGCTGCTGCGGTTCGCGGGAGATCTTCGGGCCCTGCGGGAGCGCGCCGGGAGTCCGCCGTACCGTCAACTCGCCCTGCGGGCGCACTGTTCGGCGGCCAGCCTGTCGGTGGCCGCCGGGGGCCGGCGGCTGCCCAGCCTCGCCGTCACCGTCGCCTACGTGCAGGCCTGCGGCGGGGACGTGCGGGAGTGGCGGCACCGCTGGCAGCTGCTGGCCGCCGAACTGGCCGCCGACACCGCCGCCCGGCGGCGCGCCCAGGACGTCGGACGGGCCCCCTACCCCGGCGCGGCGGCGTTCGAGGCGGTGGACGCCGAGCGGTTCTTCGGCCGGGAGGCGCTGTTGGACCGGCTGGTCGCCCTGCTGGCCGAACGCCGGCTGGTGGTGGTCTCCGGGCCGTCCGGGGCGGGGAAGTCCTCGCTGGTCAGAGCCGGTCTGCTGGCCCGGCTCGGGGCGGCTGCGGTGGTCGGTGCGGCTCCGGCGGCCGGTGCGGCCGCCGGGCGGGGCGGGGCCGCGGGCGGAGCGGGGCGGACGGCCCAGGCCGCCGGCGCCGTCCCGGTGGCGCTGCTGACGCCGGGCGAACGACCGATGGAGGCGTACGCGCTCGCGCTCGCCCGGCTCGGGCAGCGAGCCGGGGAGGCGGCGCGCGGCGTGGCCGGACCGACCGCCGGTGACCCGGTGCTGGTGGTGGACCAGGGCGAGCAACTGCGCACCCGCTGCCGGGACGCCGCCGAGCGGGCGCGCTTCCTGGACGCGCTGGTGGCGACGGCCGCGGGCGACGCGGGCGGGGCCCCGGCCGGGCTGCCGGTGGCGGCGCCGCCCCGGTGCCGGGTGGTGCTGGTGGTCCGCTCGGACCAGAGCGGGCCGCTGTTCGCCGAGCACCCGGGGCTGGCCGAGGCCGGTCGCCACGGCGTGCTGTCGGTGGGGCGTCCGGCGCCGGACGAGCTGCGCCGGGCGATCACCGAACCGGCGTTACGGGCCGGCTGTACCGTCGAGGGCGCCCTGCTGGCCGTGCTCATCTCGACCGCCGCGCAACAGCCGGGCGCGCTCCCGCTGGTGTCCGCGGCACTGCTGGAGACCTGGCGGCGGCGCAGCGGGAACGCGCTGACCCTGGCCGGGTTCCAGGCCACGGGCGGGTTCGAGGGGGCGATGGCCCGGACGGCGGAGACGCTGTACAACGGGCTGGAGACGGCCGACCGGGCGCGGGCGCGAGCGGTGTTCCTGCGGCTCGGCGGGGAGTTGCTCGGGGCCGGCGAGGACACCGGTGACGGCGCGCCGGCGCTGGGGGACGGGTCGGCGTCCGGCGGCGAGCCGGTGCCGGGCGGCGACGAGGGCACCCGCAAGCCGGTCCGCCGTGCCGAGTTCGACGATCCCGGCGTGCCGGAGGTGCTGGAACGGCTGGTCCGGGCCCGGCTCGTGGTGGTGGACCGGGACACCGTCGAGCTGTCCCACCACGCGCTCCCGCAGGCCTGGCCCAGACTGCGGGCCTGGCTGGCCGAGGGCCGCGGGGCGCTGCGGGAGCAGCGCCGGCTCACCGTGGCCGCGCGGAGGTGGGCGGCCGCCGACCGGGATCCGGAACTGCTGTACCGGGGCGTGCGGTTGGGGGAGCTCAGGCGGCGGGTGGCGGCCGGGGAGCTGGCCGTCGCCGCCGTCGAGCGGGCGTTCCTGGCGGCCTCGGCGCGGGCGGCGGTGGCCGACCGGCGCCGGGCGCAGCGGCAGAACCTGGCGGTGGCCGGGGTCGCGGCGGCGGGCGGGGCGCTGCTGGCGCTGGCGGGCGGGAGCAGGATCCGCCGGGCCTGGCGGTGGTGAGCGCCGGGCCGCGCGCGGGACGGCGGTGGGGCGTGCCCCTGGGCGCCCCGGCCGGTCCCGCGTGCGGCCCGGCCCGGGTGTGGCCGGGGTATTGATCAGCGCCGGAACCGGGGAGTCGAACAACCGGCGGATCAATCGGCGGTCCGTCGCGGCGGCGTTTCCGGTGCCGATCACGGTCCTTGCGCCGTCGTCTGCCGGGCGGGTAGCTTGACGATCGATCCCCGGCCCACCGAACGGCGAACTCGGCTGCCCGGCCGGTGATTTCCCGTACGCCGTGGTCGGCCGGAGGCGGGCCGGCGATCGATCCGTACCGATGTCCACCGCGGGTTCCGCAGGTCCGGGGACCTCGCTCCGCAGGCGGCTCGCGGCCGTCCGGCGCTCACCCGATTTCCGCCGTCGTGCCGGGCAGGTCGAAGCCGTCGCGTTCGTCGCCGTGTCCGCGTGTCCCTAAACCCGTGTCAAGGGGGAGTCATGTCCCGTTCGGTCACTCCGGTCACTCCGGTCAGCGAGGCGGGCCCGGCCGGCCCGGTCAGCCCGGTCCACAGCTGGGACGAGTTCACCACCCTGCGGGAGGTCGTGGTCGGCACGGCGGTCGGCGCCCGGCTGCCCGAGCAGACCGAGCCGTCCTCCTGGCTGTCCTGCTTCCCGAAGACCAGCGCCGCCGACCTCGCCTCGATCCGGGTCGGCCCCTACTCGCAGCAGGTCGTGGAGGAGACCGAGGAGGACCTGGACGCCCTGACGGCCACCCTGCGCGGCCTCGGCGTCACCGTCCACCAGCCCGAACCGATCGACCACGCGGCCGAGTTCGCCTCCCCGCTGTGGAAGGCCGACGGCGGCTTCCACTCCTACTGCCCGCGCGACCTGACCCTGGTGGTCGGCGAGACGGTGATCGAGGTCGCGAGCCCGATGCGGCAGCGTTACTTCGAGGTCTTCGGGCTGCGCGGACTCTTCCAGGACTACCTGCGCCGCGGCGCGCGCTGGCTGGCCGCTCCCCGGCCCCAACTCGCGGACGAGCTCTTCGAGTTCGACGGGGACGGGCTCCCGCTGCTGGGCGAGGCCGAACCGGTCTTCGACGCCGCGAACGTGCTGCGGCTCGGCCGGGACGTGTTCTACCAGGTCTCCCGCAGCGGCAACGAACTCGGCCTGCGGTGGCTCGAATCCACCCTCGGCCTGCTCGGCGACGGCGGTCTGCGGCTGCACCCGCTGCGCGAGATCTACGGCTACACCCACATCGACAGCACCATCGCGCTGCTGCGGCCGGGGCTGGTGCTGCTCAACCCGGAGCGGATCACCCCGGAGACCGTCCCGGAGCCGCTGCGGGGCTGGGACATCCTGTGGTGCCCGCCGGCCGAGCCCTCCGGCGACACGCCCGAGCACGCGCTCAGCGAGAGCTGGATCAGCATGAACCTGCTGATGGTCTCCCCGGACACGGCGATCGTCGAGTCGGGCCAGGAGAGTCTGATCAAGCAGCTGGAGCACACCGGGATCACCGTCCTGCCGCACCGGCTGCGGCACTCCCGGGTGCTCGGCGGCGGTTTCCACTGCGTCACCCTGGACATCCGGCGCGACGGCGGGCTGGAGGACTACCTGGCCTGACCGGCCGGTCGGCGCCGCTCCCGGGACCGTCCGGGCCCACCCGGACCGGGTGGGCCCGCCCCGGGACGGGCCCCGATCGGCGGGGTTATTCTGCGGCTGATGGGCGGAACGGAGAGCGCGCGCGCACGGCAACCCGGGCTGGTGGACCTGTTGCGGACGGTTCGGGCGGACCCGGCGCGCATGCCCGAGCGGCTGGCGGTCTTCGCGGTGGAGTACCTGGGCCCGCTCGCCGCCGACTCGGTGGCGGAGGCCCGTGAAGCCGAGCGGGCCGGGGCCACCCGGGCCGAGGTCACCGAGCAGGCCATCGCCCGGGGCGTGCGCCGCTCGGTGGTGGACGGCTCCTTCCTCGGCGGCCCCTTCATCGTGCTGCTGCCGATCGCGTTCGTCGCCGCGCTGCTCGCCCAGCTGCGGATGGTGCTGGAGCTGGCCGCAATGGCCGGCCACGACCCCTGCGGCGGCGACGCGGCGGTGGAGATCCTGCTGGTGCAGGGGGTCCATCCGACGCCCGAGGCGGCGGCGGAGGCGCTGCGGAAGGCGTCTCGGGCCGGAACCGGGGGCGGGAGCAAGGGCTCCTGGTGGTCCGTCGTGCGCCGACAGGCGTACCTGATCGGCCTGGTGACCCCCGAGCAGCCGGCTCGGAGCCGGATCCGCAAGTGGCTCGGCCGGGCCGGCATCGGGGTGCTGCTGCTGTTCGGGACGGTGGTGCCGTTCGTCTGGGTGCCGGCCTGCGCCGAGATGTACCGCCGGGCCACCAACGAGCTCGCGGACCGCGCCCTCGTCCGGTACGGCTCGGCGGGCGCCGGGGCGCCGGCCCGCACCTGGAACCGGTCCGTGCTGCGCCCCGGCCTGCTCCTGGTGGTGCTGCGGACGGTGGCGGCGTTCCTGGCGACGGCGGGCGCGGTGCTGTTCGTGCTGCTCACCGGGGCGCGGGTGGCCGACTACGAACTGCTCGCGATGGTCCTCGTGCTGCTCGGGATGAGCGCGGTGGTCGTCGTCTGGCACTACCTCCGCTCCCGCCGGGCCCGGTCCCGGCGCGATGGGGAGCACTGAGCACGTCCGGCGCGCAGCCTCTCCGTAGCCTCCTCCGCAGCGGCTCGGCGGCCGGCTCGGCTCGGGTCAGATCAGGTGCAGTTCGCGCGCCCGGCGAACGGCCCGGCTGCGCCCGGAGACGGCGAGCTTGCGGTTGATGCTCTTGAGGTGCGTCTTGACCGTGTTCACCGAGAGGAACAGTTCGGCGGCGATCTCGTCGGTGGACAGCAGCTGGGCCGCCCGTTCCAGCACGTCGAGTTCGCGGTCGCTCAGCGGCTCGACCGGCGGCTCGACCGGCGGGTCCGTGGCGGCGGCGGTCCCGTCCGCCGTCCCGTGCGCCGGGCCGGAGAGCCCGGGCAGGAGGTCGGCGGGGAGCCAGCCGTGCGAGGTCACCAGCGCCGGCCGGGCGCGCACCAGACGCCGCAGCCACGGCCCGGCGTCCCGGAACGGCCTGCGCAGCTGCTCGGGCCGGGCGACCGTCAGGGCACGGGCGAGCAGCCGCTGGGCGCCGGCGTCGTCGCCGAGGGCGGCGGCGGCCTGCGAGCGGGCCAGCAGCACCCGCACGGTGACCGCGGGTCCGCGGCCGTCGTGGTCGGGGATCGCGTCCAGGGCCCGGAGCGCGCTCGGGCCGTCCCCGTCGGCGAGGTGCGCCTGCGCGGCGGCCACGGCTCGGTCCGGGCCGGCGGCGCCGCCGGCCCCGGCGCGGTCCAGCGCGGCCAGCGCCGCGGCCGGATCGCCGTCGGCGAGGTGCGCCTGCGCGGCGGCCACGGCCACGGCCTCCCGCACCCAGGGCGGCGGTGGCCCGGCCGGGGTGGGACCACCGTCCGCGGACCGGGGGAGCGCGTCGGGAGCCGGCCGGGGGAGCGCGTCGAGGGCCGCCCGGGTGTGGCCGTCGGCGAGCAGCACCCGCGCCCGGACGATGGCGAGTCCGGCGGCGGCGGCCGGGTCGTGGCGGGCCACGGCCGACCCGGCCGCCCGGTCGAGCGCCGCGCGGGCCGCGGGCAGGTCGTCGCGGTCGACGGCGAGGGCGGCCAGCACGAGCTGACCGACCCCGGTGCGCGAGGCCGGCGGCAGGCCGGCGCGTTCGGCCTCGGCCGCCGCCTTCCGCAGCCGGGCCTCGGACCGCCCCAGTCGGCCGCCGAGCAGGTCGATCAGGGCGAGCCGGGCGAGCGCTTCGTGGCGCGGACCGGCCGTGGTGGGCCCCTCGGCCGTCCGCACCGCGGCCGCCAGGGCCGCCCCGGCGGCCTCCAGGTCACCCTCCCAGAGCAGCACCGAGCCGAGGTCGTTCAGCCGCAGCGCCCGCAGTTCGGGGTGGTCCGCCGACAGCCCCGGCGGCACGCGCTGCTCCAGCCGCTCGGCCTGCTCGGCGGCGGCCCGGGCCGGCTCGGCCGAACCGAGCAGCCGGCCCGCCGACACCCGCAGCTGGGCCAGGGTGAGCAGGGCCGCCGCGTCGTCCTCGCCACCGCGTTCCGCGAGCAGCGCCTCGGCGCGCCGGAGGTGGTCGAGCGCGCTGTCCGCGCGGTGGCGGGTGAGCTCGCGGGCCGCCCGGACCAGCTCCGCGGCCTGGCCCCGGGCGTCCGGGGCCAGGCCGGCGAACAGGGCGTCGAGCCGCTCCGCGTCGCGGCCGGTGAACAGCCGGCCGATCGCCAGCCGGTCGACCAGCTGCGCCGCGGCGAACTCCCAGTCCCCGGCCGCGGCGGCGTGCGACAGCGCGTCCATCGGACGCCCCGCCCCGGCCAGCCACCGGGCGGCCCGGCGGTGGAGCTCCTGGGCCAGCCCCGGGCACCGGGCCGACAGGTGGACCCGCAGGATCTCGGCGAACAGCGGGTGGCACCGGTACCAGGAGTGCCCGACCGGTTCGACGAAGGCGTTGGCGCGGGAGAGGTCCGCGAGGATCCGCGCGCCGTCCGGCCGACCGGTCAGGGCGTCGGCGAGGTCCGGGTGGATCTGGTCCAGGACGCTCGTCCGCAGCAGCAGGTCCTGGGTCTCGGCGGGCTGGGTGTCGAGGACCTCGGCGAGCAGGAAGTCCGCGACCGTGCTCCGGCTGGACTCGAACTCCGCCAGGTAGGCCGCGGGATCCGCGGCGCCCTGGGCGGCCAGGGCCGACAGCCGCAGGCCGGCGGCCCAGCCGCCGGTCCGCTCGGTCAGCGCCCGGCTGCTCTCGGCGGAGAGTCCCAGCCCGTGCCGGCGCAGCAGCACGGCGGCCTCGTCCGGCCGGAAGGCCAGGTCGGCGGCCCGGATCTCGGTGACACTGCCGGCGGCCCGGTAGCGGTGGATCGGCAGGAGCGGCTCCGTGCGGCTGATCAGGACCAGGCGCAGGCCCGGGCCCGCGTGGCCGAGCAGGAAGTGCAGCCCGGAGGCCACCTCGGGGGAGGACACGTGCTCGAACTCGTCGAGCACGAGCACCACGGGTTCCTCCCGGAGGCTCAGGTGGGCGGCCAGCCGGGCCAGCAGCGAGTGGTCGACCTCGTGCGCGCGGGCCGGACTGCCGATGTCGTCGGGCAGGGCGACGCCGTGGTGCCGGGCTGCCTCCAGGAGGTAGGCCCAGAACACCCCCGGCGCGTTGTCCTCGCGCTCCACCGTGAGCCAGACCGCGGTGCCGGGCAGCCGGGTCGTGGCGAGCCAGTCCGCGACCAGCAGGGTCTTGCCGGCGCCCGCCGGGCCGCTCACCAGCAGCAGGGAGGTCCGCAGGCCCGCGCCGAGCCGTTCGACCAGACGCGGTCGGCCGACGAAGGTCTCCGGGGTCGCGGGCACCGCGAAGCGCGCCGCGAGTACCGGGTCGCCGCCGGGTATCCGGTTCGTCAGGGCGGTGCCGCGTCGGGGCACGTCCACCGGACGGGCCGGGGTCCCGACGGCTGGGCTGAGGGCCATGGTGCTCACCTCAGGGTGGGCGGCGCACGGGAAGCGCGGATCACTGACGGTTCCCATCCTTTCCGACCCGGCCCGGCTCGGCAAAGGGGGCGGGCGGCCCCGCCGGCCGGGGCCGCCCGCCCCCTGGGGTCCGCGCGGGTGAACGCCGCCGAGGGAGACCGCGCTCCGGCGGCCTCACCCCTGCTCCGTCGCGGGCGGCTCCGGAGTCCCCAGCAGCCGGGCCAGTCGGCCCTGGCTCGCCAGCACGTAGCCGATCCCGATCCCGAGCGTGACGGCTGTGAACACCACGATGAGCCAGCTGAGCAGGGTGAAGACCAGGCCGAGCGGACCGAACTGGGTCACGCTGCGGTTCAGTGAACGGGGCACGTAGATCCGCGACCCCCAGGCGAGCGTGGTCAGCGCGGCACCGGTCAGCCCGGCCCCGGGGAGCAGCGCGAGCCAGGGCACCCGGCCGCCCAGCAGCAGGTGCTGGGTCCACCACCAGAGCAGCGTGGCCGTGATCAGGTAGAGGAAGACCCCGAGGACGTCGCCCGCCCCGAACCCGGACCGCACCTGCCCCTGGACGATCAGGGCGGCGAGCCACACCAGCAGCCAGGTGAGCCACCGCCAGGCCGCCAGGCGTCCCGACAGGTGGGGCAGGTGCCAGCTCCGCTCGCACAGCCGCTGCAGGATGCGGCTGCAGCTCGTGGCCGAGAGCAGGGTCACCAGGATCCCGATGCCGCCGAAGGCGTCGGTGGTGACGGTCTCGCCGACGGGGTGGAGGGCCCCTTTGACCTCGTCGAGCGACGAGCCCTGGAACCCCAGGGCGGTCCGCACGGAGTCGGTGACGGTGCTGCGCACCTCCTGCGGCATGAAGGCGGCCAGCACGAACAGCACCGGGATGGCGGTCAGGAAGACCTGCGCGGCGAGGCGGGTGGCGGTGTCCAGGACGTGGATGTGGACCAGCTGCGCCGCGAGCCGGCGCAGGAAGGGGGCGTCGCGCAGGGTGGCCGTCCGTCCGCGCAGCCAAGCGGATCTGGCGCGGAACCAGTCAGCGCGGCCGGGCCGGCCAGGCCGTTCCGCCACTCCGCGCTCCCTCGGTCGGTGTCCGCGGCCGTTCGGTCGCCTCCTGGTCGGGCAGTTGGCGGAGCTCCATGACGTGCAGCCCGAGCGCCTGGAACCGGCTCAGCAGGCCGTAGAGGTGGGCCTCGTCCGTGACGGGGCCGAACAGGAGGGTCTGGTTCGGCACGAAGACGCTCTCCAGCTCCGGAAAGGCCTCGCGGACGGTCAGGTCCGGCATCGCCCCGGCGATTCGGAACTCGTAGCGCATCAGCGTCCTTCCTCCGTCCTTCCTCGACCTGCCCCGCCTCGACGTGCCCCGCTCCGGATGGTCCGCGTGCGACCAGGCTGCGCGCCGGGGTGCCGCGGGGGATCACCCAGCCGGGGTGATCCCCCGCGGCGGGAGGGCTCCGGGCCCGGCTCACACGTCCGGGCGCGCGGTGATCCGGCCGGCGTCGATCGCGGCGGTGAGCGCGGCGTGGTCGGCGGTGGTCTGCGCGGCGTACGCGAGGGCGAAGTCGGCGACGGCACGGTCGAAGACGTCACCGGAGCCGAGGTACGCCGCGATGGCGACCCGGTCCCCGGTACGGGCGTGCCCGCGTGCCAGGGTGCGGCCGCACAGGTCGGCGTACCGGTCGAGCAGCGGCTGGGGCATCCCGGTTCTGCCGGGCGGCCACGGCGATGCCGGCGACCAGGCGTTTGAGGTCCCATTCGAAGGGGCCGGGAAGGGTCTCGTCGACGTCGTTGAGATCGAAGAGCAGGGCGCGCTCCGGCGAGGCGAAGCGCCCGAAGTCGCACAGGTGCGCGTCCCCGCAGAGCTGGACCGTGAGGCCGGTGTCCGGGGACGCGGCGAGGTCGGCGGCCATGATCGCGGGCGCGCCGCGCAGGAACGCGAAGCGGGAGGCCGCCATCCGGCCGTCCCGGATCGGGACCAGCTCCGGGACGCGGGAGGCGGCCTGCCCTTCGAGGACGTCCACGGGGTCGGGGCGGCCCTGGGCGGGGGCCCAGGGCCCGTGGGCCGACCGCGGCAGCTCTCTGCGGGCCTGCCGTCCCGCGGCGACCGAGTCCGAGGTCAGGGGTTCCACCGGCCTGGTGTCGTCGTGGCGCGATCGGGTCGGCCGTCGCGGGCGGACCCGGCCGCTCCGACCGGGCGCGCCGGGCGGTGCGGGTGTCATGCCCGGGCCTGTCGCTACGTCGGGTGGATGGCCGCCCTGACGGCCTTGGTGATGCGCGCGACCCCGTGGGCCATCGCGCCGCTCAGGATGAAGAGGGCGCTGATCAGGATCCAGCCGTCCTTCTCGTTGATGCTGAGACGGGCGGGGGGCGCGGGGTGGGCCGGCGCGGACGGGACCCGCGAGGCGGGGCGCAGGAGCTCCTTGACGATCGTGAGGACGCCGCTCAGCGCGTGGACGATCGCGGCGATGACGAGCGCCGAGGCACCGAGCACGAGCCAGCCGACGCGGCCGAGCTCATCGGGTGCGGGCGCGACGGTGCGACGCGACACCTGGTGGTGGATGCCGGGCATGGGTCTCGTCTCCTTCGCTTGATGTGACAGGACAACCCCTCCCTGATGCCCTCCCTGACGACGTTCGCGCCGATGAGCGCGACACGGGTGAACCGGCGGGTGAACCGCCCTCACGGTCACGGTACGAACGCGGGCCGGGCGGCGGGATCACCCGGCGTGGGTGAGGCCGCGCCCCGGACAAGCGGCGAGGATGGCCCCAGCGGGCTCATCGGTCGTCCCCGGCGCGGGGACGGGAGGAGGCACCGTGACAACGTCCCGCAGTCGTCCCCCCGCTCTGCCCGGACCGGCGCCGGACGGGGTCGCGAACCGGACGGACTACGCCGGCGCGGTCTACGGCTCGATGCTGGCCGCCTCCGTCATCGCGGCCTCCAGCCTCAACGAACCGCATCCGCGGCTGTCGCTCATCCTGCTGCTGGTGGTCACCGGGCTGGTCTTCTGGGTCGCCCACGTCTACGCCCACGTGGCCGGGCAGCGCGAGGTCGGCCGCCCGGTCGACTGGCGCCAGGTGCGCGAGGTCGGCCGGCACGAGTGGCCGCTGGTCGAGGCGTCGGCGCTGCCCGCCCTGGCGGTGCTGGTCAGTCCCTGGATCGGGGTGGGTGAGAACGCCTGGCTCGCGCTCGGGGTCGCGGTGGCCCAGCAGGTGACCTGGGCGACGGTCGGCGCCCGCCGGGCGGGCGCGTCCGCGCGCCAGGCGGCCGCCGAGGGCGCGGTCAACCTGGTCCTGGGCCTGGTCATCGTGGCGGCCAAGGTGGCCGTCGGGCACTGAATCACCCGGTCCGGGTGGTGTGGCGTGAGCCAGTCGGTCCGATGAGCGCACCGGTCCGGTGCCGGGACGTCCCGGCACCGGACCTTGCGGTGGGCGGCGGCGGTGGTTCGCGGTCGGCGCGGGGGTGCCCGCGCGGAGGTGCCCCGTCCCAGGCCGGACCGGGACGGGGCACCACCGCGTCGACGGCGTCCCAGCCGCCGACGCGGTGGTGCCCGGGGCGGTCAGCCGGCCAGGAGCTGCTGCTTCTGCGCCGCGAACTCCTCGTCGGTGAGCACCCCCTGGTCCCGCAGCTGGGCCAGCTGCTGCAACTGGGCGATCTTGTCGTCCATGCTCGCGGGCGCCGCCGCGGGCGCGGCCGGAGCCGGTGCGGGCGGCGGTGCGGGTTCGGCCGCCGCCTCCTGCTGGGCCCAGCGACCCGCCTGGCGGCGGGAGACCCGGTTGGACACGGCGGTCGCCGTACCGGCGACGACGGCGGTGCGTGCCACACCGCGCAGTAGTCCGGGCATGACTCGTTTCTCCTCTCGGCGGGGTCACCCGGTGGCGGACGTCCCGGGGGCGGAGCCCTCCGACCCGTCCGTCCCGGCTTCGCGCTCCAGCTCGTCCAGGGAACTCAGCAGGTCCGCCACGGGCACCCGGCCACTGGCGATGACCCGGGCGCCGCCCCGGCGCAGGGCCGTGGCGAACGGCGCGGCCCACGTGTTCTCGTAGATCAGCACCCCGGCGGAGTTCCCGGGTTCGAGGACCGCGGCGGCCTGGTCCAGGTCGTCGGCGCCGATCAGGCCCGAGCCGACACCCTCGAAGACGGCCAGGTCCAGCCGACCGTCCCCGTCGAAGTCGGCCAGTTCCATCCCGACGACGGTGCCGTCGGTGTCCTTGCGCACGAACGCGAAGTCCAGGATGCGGATCACACCCCGGTCCACCAGGTCGATCAGCAGCGGCAGCCCCTCCCCGGTCATGCGGTTGCCGGGGAACTCGACCACCAGGTAGTCGACCGGCCCGGTCTCGACGAGGTCGTCCTCGGCCATGGCGGTGCTCCTTCCACGTGGAGTCCGTCGCCCGGCCGACCGGTCCGGGCGCTGCTTCGACGCTAGGCGCCGCGGCCCGCCGGGGGATCACCTGCCCGGGGTGAGGGAGCGGCCCGGGCCGACGGCGCCGACGGCCCGCCGCCGGTCCGCCCTTCGGCCCGCGCCGGCCCGTCTCCCGTCCGGCGCCGGTCCTCCGGGCGGCCCAATCCGGCGTGCCGGGTGACGGCCCGTGCGGCGTGAATGAGGAACAGCGGCGGAAGGGCCGCGTGCCGACCGCCGGGAGAATCGTTGAACGGGCCACTGGAACCCCCTTCGTCCGAACCCCCCACGGGCCGGCCGGTGAACGGGGGCGCACCCGCGGAGCCCCGGCACCGCTCCCGGGCGCGCGGGATCGTCATGAGCACCGCCTCGGCCGTGCTGATCACCCTGACCTGCATCCTGGTGCCGGTCTCGCTGCTCACCGTCTGGGTGCACGACATCGCGCTGGACACCAACCGGTACGTCTCCACTGTCGCCCCGCTGGCCACCAACCCCGCGATCCAGGACGCCGCGGTCGCCCGGATCACCAAGGCGGTGGACGTCAAGGTGGACGGCCCGGCGGTGGCCTCCGACGTGGCCGCCTGGCTGCAGGCACAGGGTCTGCCGCCCAAGGCCGCCTCGGCGGTCAAGGCGCTCGGGCCCAAGCTCGACGACGCGGTCGACCAGGTGGTCACCAAGGCCGCGACCAAGGTCGTGCACAGCGACACCTTCGACACCGTGTGGGTCCAGGCCAACCGCGCCGCCCACGCGGCCGTGGTCCACGCCCTCACCGGCCAGGGCCGCGGCGCGGTCGGGGTCAGCGGCGACTCCGTCACCCTCGACGTCGGGAAGGTCGTCGACACCCTGAAGGGCGACCTGGTGGCCGCCGGCCTGACCCCGGCCGAGAAGATCCCGGACGTGAACAAGCAGCTGGTGCTGTTCCAGTCCGACAAGCTGGCCAAGATCCGCGGCGCCGCGCACGCCCTCGACGTGATCGGCAACTGGCTGCCGATCCTCACCGTGCTGCTCGGCGCGGCCGGCGTCCTGCTGGCGCGGCGCCGCCGCCGGGCCCTGGTGACCACCGCCCTCGGCGCGGCCGGCGGCTGCCTGCTGGTGGCGATCGCCCTGGTGATCGCCCGGCACTACTACCTCGACCACCTGCCGTCCGCCGTGCAGTCCCCGGCCGCGGCGGCCGCGGTCTTCGACACGCTGCTGCGCTTCCTGCGGGTCAGCCTGCGCACCGCGATCGTCCTGGGCGTGGTGGTGGCGCTCGGCGCCTACCTCTCCGGCGGGGGACGGCTGCCGCGCGGCGTGCGCGGCCGGGCCGACCACGTCGCGGACTCGGTGGCCGACTGGAGCGGCGCGCACGGCGTGCACACCGGCCGGGTCGGCACCTGGACCGACGCCCACCGCCGCTGGCTCGTCCTCGGGTCACTGCTGATCGTGGCCCTGGTGTTCGCCCTCTGGAACCACCCGACCGTCCTGACCGTGCTGCTGCTCGTCCTGGTGCTGCTCGCGCTGCTCGCCGTCCTGGCGCTGCTCGCCGCCTCCGGACGGGTCGACACGCCCGGGGCTCCCGGGGCTCCCGGTGCAGGCGGTGCCCCGCCCGGAGGGGCGGGCGGAGAGTCCGGCGCCGGCGCCCCCGGAGCGCCCGGCGGAGGCGGCGAGGTTTCCGGCGGGGCCGACACCGAGCACCGGACCGACGAGTGACACCCCCCGTGCGGTCCCGGCGGGCACCGCCCGCGGCCGGTGCCCGCGGTGGAGCCCTCCGGCGGGCCCGAGGGGGGTCCTACGGCCCGTGACCGAGGTCCTTCCCGCCCACGACAGGACGCGGGTCCGGTCCTACCGTGAACATAGGGCCTCTGTTCCGGGCTCCCTCCGTCAGCCGAGTTCTCCGGGCGGTCGTGATGCGAGACGACGACCTACTCCGCACCAGTACCGGGCTGTTCCGGGGCACCGCGATGGTGTCGCTGGAAGGCGAACTCGACATCGCCACCGCGCCGCTGGTGGCCGACGCCGTGGTCCGGGCCCTCGCGGCGCGGCCGCGGCACCTGGACCTCGACGTCACGGCCCTCACCTTCTGTGATGTCGCCGGGCTGCGCGCACTCGGGCAGGCCCGGCGGATCGCGAACGACCACCACGCCGAGTTCCACCTCGTCGGCGTCCGTCCGCGGCTCCGCCGGATCCTCGCCCTGCTCCGCGCCACCGACCTCCTCCCCTCCCCGTCCGTACCGGCGGAGGGCCGGGTGGGCGCCGTCACCCCGGAGCCCCTCGGCTGAACGCCCTCCCCTCCCGCCTCCTGAACCCCGCGAGGCGGTTGCCACCGAAGGAGTCAATGCCATGACCAGCAGCGTTGCAGGCGCAGGCCGGACCGGCTCGGCCCCCGAACACCACCCCTTCGCGACCGGGTGGACCGTCTTCGCCGGAGTCATGCTGATCGCCGGCGGCATCATGGCGATCTTCCAGGGGATCGCCGCCATCACCAAGGACAACCTGATCGTCATCACCCGCCACTACGTCTACTCGATGAACACCTCGGGGTGGGGATGGATCCACCTCATCCTCGGCATCGTCGTCGTCCTGGCCGGTGTGGCGCTCTTCACCGGCGCCGTCTGGGCCCGGGCCGTCGGTATCGTCGTCGCCGGGCTGGGAATGATCGCCAACTTCCTGTGGCTGCCCTACTACCCGTTCTGGGCCATCGTCCTGATCGCGATCGACGCCTTCGTGATCTGGGCGCTGTGCATCGGCGCGATGAAGAAAACGGCCTGAGGAGCCGCGCATCCACCCGGCCCGGGCCCCGGCAACGGGCCCGGGCCGGCCCCGAGCCCCCGTCCGGACACCCCGCGCGGCGGTGACCCGCCGGTCTCCGGCCGACGACGCACCCTGGAGGCGGTCATGCCCACCCTCGCCCTCGACGGCCCCGCGCTGGAGCGGCTGGTCTCCGCCGCGATCGCGGCGCCCTCGATCCACAACAGCCAGCCCTGGCGGTTCCGGCTGCAGCCGGACACCTCGACCCTGGAGGTCCGGGCCGACCGCACCCGGGCCGTCCCGGCCGCCGACCCGCAGGGCAGCGCACTGCACATCTCCGTCGGCGCGGCCGTCCTCAACCTGCGGATCGCCGCCCGCCACCTCGGCTGGGCGCCCGAGGTGCGCCTGCTGCCCGACCCGGCCGAACCCGACCTCCTCGCCGCCGTCCGGCTCGACACCCCGGCCGTCGCGCCGCTCCCGGGCACCGAGAAGCTCTACGAGGCGATCCGGCACCGGCACACCATCCGCACCCCGTTCGCCGACCGGCCCGTCCCGCCGGCCGTCCTGGAGGAACTGGCCACCGTCGCCCGCTCCGAGGACGCCCTGCTCCACCTGCCCGACCGGGCGGAGACCGCCCGGCTGCTGCACCTCACCGCCGAGGCCGAGCGCCGCAACACCACCGACGACGCCCAGCGCGAGGAGAGCCGCAGCTGGATCCGCGCCGGCGACGCACCGCCGTACGGGATCCCGGTCGGAGCGCTCGGCCCCCAGGACCGATCCGGCCACCTGCCGATGCGGGACTTCACCGCCCTGCACGCCGCCGAGCACCAGGCGCCCGCCGCCTTCGAGCACGAGCCGCGGATCGCCGTCCTGGCCACCGAGCACGACACCCCCGAGGACTGGCTGCGGGCCGGCCTCGCCCTGGAACACGTCCTGCTCGCCGCCACCGTCCACGGCGTCCGGGCCTCCCTGCTGCACCAGGCCATGGAGTGGCCCTACCTGCGCTGGGAGGCCCGCGACCCGCACCAGGGCCCGGGCTACGTCCAGATCCTGATCCGCCTCGGCTACGGCCCCGAAGGCGCCCCGACCCCCCGCCTGGCCCCCGCCGAGGTCCTGGACCTGCCCTGACCCGGGGGGTGGCCGGCACGGAGGACCCGGCCGGCACGGAGGACCGGGTCGGTCCTCGGGTCAGTCCTCGGGCAGGGGCACCCGCCAGAGCAGCTCGGTGCCGCCCTCGGGGCCGGTGCGGGCGGTGAAGGCACCGCCCAGGGTGGTGGCCCGGTCGGCGAGGTTGGCGAGGCCGCTGCGCCGACCGCCCTCGGGGAGGCCGACCCCGTCGTCGGTGACCGTCACGGTCAGCTCCTCGCCGGTGGCGCCTACGGTGACCGTCACGACCCCGGCCCCGGCGTGGCGCGCGGCGTTGGACAGGGCCTCCTCCAGGACGGCGACCGCCGCGTCCGCGACCTCGGCGGGCACGGTGGCGTCGAGCAGGCCGGTCATCCGCAGCGCCGGGGCGAAGCCGAGCGAGCGGGCGGCCCGGTTCACGACCTCGACGACCCGGGCGCGCAGGCCGGTCGCCGCCGGACCCTTCTCCCGCAGCCGCAGGCCGAAGATGGTGGTGCGGATGGTCCGCGCGGTCTCGTCCAGGTCGTCGATCGCCCGCAGGACGCGGTCGGTCGCCTCGGGGTGATCGATGAAGCGGGTCGCGCCCTGCAGCGTCATGCCGGTGGCGAAGAGCCGCTGGATGGCCAGGTCGTGCAGGTCGCGGGCGATCCGGTCGCGTTCCCGCAGCAGCGCGATCTGCTCGGAGTCGCGCCGCCGCTCGGCGAGTTCCATCGCCACCGCCGCCTGACCGGCGAAACCGACCAGCGGCGCGGACTCGCTCTCGTCGAACAGCGGCGCGCCGGCCGCCCGGGCCAGCAGCAGGACACCCCGGATCCCGCGCTCGGCGGTGCCGACGGGCACCGCGGCCGCCGGGCCGAGACCCCGCCAGCGCGGCGGCCCGGCCGTGATCCTCGGGTCCCGCTGCACGTCGGGGCTCACCACGAGCCCGCCGGTGCGGAAGGCAGCGCCCATGAACGAACCCTCGACGGGCAGCAGCAGATCGCGGTGCTTGTCCGCGCCCAGCCCGACGGCGATCCGCACCTCCAGCTCACCGGTCTCCGGCAGCGGCAGGGCGACCACGGCGAGGTCCGCGCCGGCGATCTCGCCGGCCCGGGCGAGCAGCAGGTCCAGCACCTCCTGCTCCGTGCTGCCCGACAGCAGGCTGCTGGTCACCTCGGAGCTCGCCTCCAGCCAGCGCTGCCGCTGCCGGGCCCGGGCGTACAGCCGGGCGTTGTCGATGGCGACCCCGGCGGCGACGGCGAGGGTGGCGAGGACCGACTCGTCCTCCGCGTCGAAGTCGCCGCCGCCCCGCTTCTCGGTCAGGTAGAGGTTGCCGAACACCTTGTCCCGGATCCGGATCGGCACCCCCAGGAAGCTGCGCATCGGCGGATGGCCGGCCGGGAACCCGTAGGAGGCCGGGTGATCGGAGAGCTGGCTCAGCCGCAGCGGCTCGGGGTGGCGGATCAACTCGCCGAGGATGCCGTGCCCGGACGGCAGGTCGCCGATCACCTTGACCTGCTCGTCGGTCACCCCGACCGGGATGAACTGCGACAGCCGCTGGTCCTCGCCGATCACGCCGAGCGCGCCGTACTCGGCGTCCACCAGGGTGACCGCCGCCTCCACGATGTGCTGCAGGACCTGGGTCAGCTCCAGGTCGCGCCCGACCGCCAGCACCGCCTCCAGCAGGCTGTGCACCCGGTCGCGGGTGCCGCGGGCGGCGTCCAGCCGGGCCTGGAGCTCGTCCAGCAGCTCGTCCAACCGCAGCTTCGGCACGGGGGCGGAACTCTCCGACGCACTGCCCAATGGATCCTCCGCGGCTCGCCCCCCGATGCCCACTGACCAGCGTAGGCACGCCCGCCGCCGGGCGTCGGCCGGAAGGGGTCCAACGGCCCAGCGGGAGCACCCCACCGGGCCCCTGCCGGCAGGGGCGGGCACGCGGAACGCTGGAGGGCGAGCGGAACCGCCCCGGCTCCGCCAGCCCGGAGGAGTGGTCGCGGCATGAAGGCGCTCACCTACCACGGACCCGGCCGCCGCACCTGGGGCGAGGCGCCCGACCCGGCCCTGCGCGACCCCGAGGACGCCATCGTCAGGGTGGACGCGGTCACCATCTGCGGCACCGACCTGCACATCCTCAAGGGCGACGTCCCGGAGGTCACCGAGGGCCGCGTCCTCGGCCACGAGGCCGTCGGCACCGTCACCGCGACCGGACCGGGCGTGCGCACCGTCGCGGCGGGCGACCGCGTCCTGGTCTCCTGCATCTCCGCCTGCGGGCGCTGCGCCTACTGCCGGGCCGCGAGCTACGGCCAGTGCACCGGCGGTGGCGGCTGGATCCTCGGCCACCTGGTCGACGGCTGCCAGGCCGAGTACGTCCGCACCCCCTTCGCGGACACCTCCCTGCACAAGCTGCCCGAGGGCGTCCGGGACGAGGACGCCCTGCTGCTCGCCGACATCCTGCCCACCTCCTACGAGGTCGGCGTCCGCAACGGCCGGGTCGGGCCGGGCGACACCGTCGCGATCGTCGGCGCCGGGCCGATCGGGCTCGCCGCGATCCGCACCGCCCGGCTGTACAGCCCGTCCCGGGTCATCGCGGTCGACCTCGCGCGGCGCCGCCTGGACGCCGCCGGGCGCTTCGGCGCCGACGTGACGCTCACCGTGGCCGAGGCCACCCCGGAGGCCGTCCGGGAGCTGAGCCGGGACGGCCTGGGCGTGGACGTGGCGATCGAGGCGGTCGGCGTCCCCGAGTCCTTCGAGCTCTGCACCCGGCTGGTGCGCCCCGGCGGCCGGGTGGCCAACGTGGGCGTGCACGGCCGGCCGGCCGTCCTCCATCTGGAGGAGCTCTGGATCCGGGACGTCACCATCACCACCGGCCTGGTCGACACCGACAGCACGCCGCTGCTGCTCGACATGCTCGCGGTCGGTCGGCTGGACGTCGCCGGACTGGTCACGCACCGCTTCGGGCTCGGCGAGATGCAGGAGGCCTACGACGTCTTCGCCGACGCGGCCGACACCGGGGCCCTCAAGGTCGCGCTCTTCCGGACCTGACGTCTGAGCGCTCCTGCGCGCAACCGGCGCTCCCGGGGACGGGACTAGACTTCGGTCATGCTCAAAGCTGACCGTACCGGCCTGATCCTCGCCCACATCGCCGAGGCGGGCAGCGCCGACGTGCACGAGCTGGCCGGGCTGCTCGACGTGTCCCCGGCCACCGTCCGGCGCGATCTGCAGGAACTGCACGACCAGGGGCTGCTGCACCGCACCCGCGGCGGGGCCGTGACCGGCGCCGTCAACCTCGAACTGCCGCTGCGGCACAAGCACGGGAAGCGGCAGGCGGAGAAGCGGCGGATCGCGCTGGCGGCCGACCGCCTGGTGCCGGACGGCGCGGTGGTGGGCCTGACCGGCGGCACCACCACCAGCGAACTGGCCCGGGTGCTGGCCGAGCGCGGCGGGATCACCATCGTCACCAACGCGGTCAACATCGCGGCCGACCTGATCGTCCGGCCGGACATCCGGCTGGTGGTGGTCGGCGGCATCGCCCGGACCACGAGCTACGAGCTGGTGGGGCCGGCCGCCGACCGGATGCTCGCCCAGTACCACCTGGACCTCGCCTTCATCGGGGTGGACGGCCTGACCGCCCAGGAGGGCTGCACCACGCACGACGAGATGGAGGCCCAGACGGACCTCGCGTTCCTGCGCAGCAGCGCGCGGGCGGTCGTGCTGGCGGACAGCACCAAGATCGGCCGGGTCACCTTCGCGAGGATCTGCCCGCTCTCCGAGGTCCACGACCTCGTCACCGACGACGAGGTCACCGCGGCGCAGGAGGAGGCGATCGCCGCCTGCGGAGTGCGGGTCCTGCGGGCCTGAACCCCCCTCGATCCCGGCCGGACGGCCGCCGGATCCAGCGCAGCCATCACGCCCGGCCGGGCCTCCCCGGCCGGGCTTTTCGATGCCCGGCCCGTTGACATGAACTGTCCGAGACAGGAATATCGTTCGTAACTGCTCATAATTAGCTCTCTTCAAGCAACTTGAATCAGCCGATCGAGCTTGTGTGGCCGCTGAAGCTCCTCGCCACCCGAAACGGAGACACCGCCGTGCGCTTACGCCGCCTCCCGCTCCGCCGACCCGGGCCCCGGCCCGGACCCGGCCTCCGACCCGGGCCCCGGCGCCCCCGGCCCCGCCGGGCCGCCCTCGCCGTGGTCCTGAGCAGCATCACCGCGCTGGCCGGCCCCGCGCTCCCCGCCCGGGCCGCCACCCCCGCCTCCGCCGTCCTCGACCAGGGCCACCAGAGCGTCACCTGGCAGAGCCCGCAGTACGCCAAGGGCACCCTCGGCGACCCCGCCGCCTGCCCGCCCGCCGCGCAGGACCCGGGCGGCGCGGTCTGCGACCACTTCGACCTGACCGTCGACGTGCCGGCCGGCTACTGGAACGACAACCCGGAGGGCGGTGTCCCGGTCTCCGTCCGCTGGCAGAACCCGACCGACGACTTCGACCTCTACGTCTACGACGCCGCCGGCAAGCAGGTCGCGAGCAGCGCGGGCACCGCCGACCCGGAGGCCGCGGTGATCCCGAAGGCCTCGGGCACCTACCGCGTCCTGGTCGTCCCCTACGACGTCCACGGCGGCTCCTACACCGGCACGGCCTACCTCCCGCAGACCACCGACGCGGGCGACCTGACCTCCTTCGGCGGCTCCCGCGGCAGCTACGACATCGCCGCCGGCACCCTCAAGGCCAGGGTCGACTTCCTCGCCGACGACCAACTGCGGCTGCGCGCCGCCCCGGACGGCGTCCTCACCGACCCGGCGGGCAGCACGATCGTCCGCACGCAGCCCGAACCGCAGCGCGACACCAGCACCTTCGACGCCGGCGCGTACTACGGCATCCGCTCGAAGGGCCTGGTGCTGCGGGTCTACAAGCACCCCCTGCGGTTCGGCCTATACCGGGCCGACGACCGCACCGCCCTGTGGCAGGAGGACGCCCCGCTGCGCTGGAGCACCGGCGGGCTGCGGCAGAGCCTGGTGCGCGGCGCGGACGAGCAGTTCTTCGGCGGCGGCGAGCAGAACGGCTCCTTCTCGCACCGCGACCGGACCGTCCACGTCGCCAACAGCACCGACTGGAACGAGGGCGGATGGAACAACTCCCAGCCGTTCTACGTCTCCACCGCCGGCTACGGCGTCTTCCGCAACACCTTCGCGCCCGGGCTCTACGACTTCGGCTCGCCCGTCCGCACCGGACAGCAGGAACGCCGCCTGGACGCCTACTACTTCACCGGTGACGTCAAGTCGGTGATCGGCCGGTACACCGCGCTGGTCGGCAAGCCCTTCATGCCGCCGGTCTACGGACTGGAACCCGGCGACTCGGACTGCTACCTGCACAACGCCAACCGCGGCGAGCGCCACACCGCGGACGCGCTGAAGGTCGCCGACGGCTACGTCCGGAACGGGATGCCGCTGGGCTGGATGCTGGTCAACGACGGCTACGGCTGCGGCTACGAGAACCTGGCGCAGACCGGCGAGGGCCTGCGCAAGGACCACGCCCAGCTCGGCCTCTGGACCCAGAACGGCCTGCCCGACCAGGCCGCCGAGGTGAAGGCCGGCGTCCGGGTGCGCAAGCTCGACGTGGCCTGGGTCGGCAACGGCTACGACTTCGCGCTGAACGCCTGCGACCAGGCCAAGGCCGGGATCGAGGACGGCAGCGACGCCCGCGGCTTCGTCTGGCTGCCGGTCTCCTGGGCCGGCGCGCAGCGCTGCGGCGTGCTGTGGAGCGGCGACCAGAGCCTGTCCTGGGACTACATCCGCTGGCAGATCCCGACCTACGCCGGCGCCACCATGTCGGGCATCGCCTACAACACCGGCGACGTCGGCTCGATCTTCCGCCGCGACCCGAAGATGTACACCCGCGACCTGCAGTGGAAGGCCTTCCTCCCGGCGATCATGACGATGGACGGCTGGGCGAAGGACATGACCGGCAAGCAGCAGCGCGACCAGCAGCCCTGGTTGGACGGCGAGCCGTACACCTCGATCAACCGCGCCTACCTGCAGCTCAAGGAGCGGCTGCTGCCGTACATGTACACCCTCTCCGAGGAGGCCACCCGCACCGGGATCGGCGCCGTCCGCCCGCTCGCCCTGGAGTACCCGCACGACCCGAACGCCCTGGGGCCGAACGCCACGTACGAGTTCCTGGCCGGGCCCGACTTCCTGGTCGCGCCGGTCTACTCGGACACCAGCGTGCGCGACGGCATCTACCTGCCCGAGGGCACCTGGACCGACTACTGGACCGGCCGCACCTACCAGGGCCCGACCACGCTCGACGGCTACTCCGCCCCGCTCGACACCCTGCCGCTGTTCGTCCGCGGCGGCGCGATCGTGCCGATGTGGCCCAAGGGCACGCTGTCCTGGGAGAACCGGGACCGCTCCGAACTCGACTACGACCTCTACCCGCAGGCCAAGGGCGACTCCTCCTACACCCTGTACGAGGACGACGGCGTCACCCGGCGGTTCGCGGCCGGCTCCTCGGCCACCCAGCAGGTGGAGGTGCACACCAACCGCGCCGTCACCACCGTCGACGTCGGTGCCAGCGAAGGCAGTTACGCGGGCAAGCCGACCGAGCGGGGGTACCGCTTCACCGTGCATGGCCGGCCCGCCCCGCGCCTGGTGGTCACCGACGACGGGCCGCTGCCCCGGCTCGACTCGGCGGCCGCGCTCGACTCGGCCGGCTCGGGCTGGTACTACGACGCCGCGACCGGGGTGACGCAGGTCCGGACGCCGTCCGTGTCCACCGACGACGGCTTCACGCTCCGCCTGATCCACGGCGGTGCCTGACCGCCCCCAACCGCGCGCGCAGGGCACCCGTCACGGCGGGTGCCCTGCGCGCCGCTCACGCTGCGCGTCGGGGCGGGGCCGTGGTCCGTCCAGCCCACGACAGGACGGGAGTCCGGTCCTACCGTGAACGTAGGGCTTCTGTTCCGGGCCCCTTCCGCCGGCCGGGCGCGTCCACTGTCCGCGAGGCGGTCGCGATCGAAGGAGTCCATGCCATGAGCAGCAGTGTTACCGGCGCCGGCCGGACCGCCCAGGCCCCTCGACAGCACCCCTACGCGAGCGGGTGGACGATCTTCGCCGGGGTCATGCTGATCACCGCCGGCCTCATGGCGATCTTCCAGGGGAGTGCCGCCATCGCCAAGGACAGCCTGCTGATCGTCACCCGCAGCTACGTGTACGCGATGAACACCGAGGGGTGGGGGTGGATCCACCTCATCCTCGGGGTGATCGTCGTGGTGGCGGGCGTGGCGGTCTTCAGCGGCGCCGTCTGGGCCCGGGTGGTCGGTGTCGTCGTCGCCGGACTGGGAATGATCGCCAACTTCGTCTGGCTGCCCTACTACCCGCTCTGGGCCGTCGTCCTGATCGCGATCGACGCGCTCGTCATCTGGGCGCTGTGCGTCGGCAAGATGAAGGAGGAGCCCCTGACCACCGCCGGAAGCGCCTGACCGGGGGCCCGGACGGCGACCGGCCGGCTGCGGGGCGACGGGCCCCGCAGCCGGCGGGTGGTGCGGTCAGCGTTTTTTGACGCGGTCGGCGTTCGGTGCGGGCGGGGACGCTCAGCCGAGCAGCAGGAACTTGGTGGACGGGACGCCCCGGTAGAGGCTGCAGTCGGTGTTCTGGGTGGTGGTGCTGTACGTGAAGCCCTTGGGGACGTCACAGGCCCAGAGGCCGTTCACCGGCTTGCGCAGGTGGAAGGCGTTGGACTGCACGCCGGGCTGGAGGCTGCAGGCGGTGCCCCAGGTGATCCAGTCGTAGGTGAAGGCCGGGGTGCCCACGCAGGCGGTGAGGCCGTCGACCGGCGTGCGCAGGTGGTACTGGTTGGACTGGACGCCGCTCTGCTGGCTGCAGGAGAGGCCCCAGGTGATCTGGTCGTAGACGAAGCCCGGCGCGCTGACGCAGGCCGTCAGGCCGTCGACCGGGGTGCGCAGGTGGAACTGCGGCGAGTTCCAGCTCCCGCCGCCGCTGCAGCTGCGGTTCATCGACACCTGGTCGTAGACGTACCCGGACGGTACGGAGCAGGCCCAACTGCCGTCGAGTCCGGTGGTGGTGGCACTCGCGGAGGTCGCGGTGGCCGCGCCGGAGAGCAGCAGGGCGAAGACGGCCAGGGCGGCGAGTATCAGGCGGACGGGGCGGGTGCGTGCGGTGGGCATGGCTCTCCCTGGGTGGTGACCGGAAAGGGCGTGGTGCGGGAACGCGTAACGCGTCATACCGGGCGGGCAACCGGAGGTTGCGGCCCGGAAAAGGTTCTAGCACGCAGGAGTCGTGGCCGTCTCGTGAATCGGACGGGTGGGTCCCATGGAGGCGCTGCCGGTCGCGGGGGCGCCGGGGGCCTGCCCGCCGGGCCGCGCTTCGATCGAAACAGGCCGTCGCCCGTCGCACGGTAGCGTTGAGTGGATATGACATGTACGCTGCGTGTCGCTGGTTGAACACCATGCGGGCCTGGCTGCCACTCCGTGGGGGGAGTCACATCCAGGCCCGGCGCCGGCCAGGGGCCCGGCTGTGCTCGTGGGGGAGCATCGGCCGGGCCCGTCGGTGGGCTGACATCGTTATGCCCAGCCGAGTGGTGTTCCAGTCATGACAATCCATCAGGGTCCCTGTGACGGCTGTCTCCCCGTCGAGGTGCAGGCGGAGTGGCCTCGGCCGGGGCAGGCCGGTCGGCTCAGCCGATCCCGAACCAGCCGAGGACGGTCTGGACGAGCAGGATCGTCGACATGGCCGCCACGCCGACGACCACCACGGTGGCCGCGAGCCGGTAGCGCGGGCTGTTGGCGGCCTCGCCGAGGACGGCGCGGCGGTTGGTCAGCACCAGGAGGTAGATCAGCACGATCGGGCTGATCAGGCCCTGCAGGACCTGGGTCCCGATCAGCAGCTGGATGACGTCCACCGGGGTCAGCGCGACGACGGCGCCGAGCGCGATCTGGGCGGTGAACACCCCGAGGAACAGCGGGGCGTCGCGGAAGCTGCGGGAGACGGAGCGCTCGACGCCGGCGGCCTCGCCGATGGCGTAACTCGCCGAGAGCGGCACCACGGCGCCGGCCAGCGCGGAGGCGCCGATCAGGCCGAAGGCGAACAGCAGCTCGGCGCCGTGCCCGGCGACCGGCGTGAGCGCCTCGGCGGCCTGCGCGGCCGACTCCAGCGGGCCGGTGCCGCCGATCGCGGCGGCGGTGGCGATGATGATGGTCAGGCTGATCACGCAGGCGAACACGGCGCCGAGCACGGCGTCGGCGCGGATCAGCTTGTAGTCGGCGGGCTTGGCGCCGCGGTCGACGACCCCGGCGGCGGCGTAGAACTGCATGTACGGGCTGACGGTGGTGCCGATGAGCGCGACGGCCAGCAGGATGAAGTCCTTGCTGGGCTCCAGGTGCGGGATGACCAGGTGCTCGCCGACCCGGCCCCAGTCGGGGTGGCCGAGGACCATCGCGACCGGGTAGGCGAAGAAGGCCAGCGACATGATCAGGAAGATGCGCTCGGCCCACTTGTAGGAGCCGAACAGCACCAGCGACCAGAGCAGCACGGCGGCCGGCGGGATGACGGCCCACTTGGGCACCCCGAGCAGCTCGAACGCGGCGCCGATCCCGGCGAACTCGCTGACCACCAGGCCGGTGTTGGCGAGCAGCAGGCAGAACACCGCGAGGGCGGTCAGCCGCAGGCTGAACTGTTCGCGGATCAGCGCGCCCAGGCCCTTGCCGGTGTGGGCGCCGAGCCGGACCGCCATCTCCTGCACCATGACCAGGGCGACGGTGACCAGCACCATGAAGAACAGCGTGCCGTAGGTGAACTGGGAGCCGGCGCTGGCGTAGGTCGCGATGCCGGCGGCGTCGTTGCCGGCGTTGGCGGCGACCAGGCCGGGGCCGGCGATCATCGCGACGGCGGCGAGCCGGCGGAAGCCCCGGCGGCGGCCGGCGGGGGCGGGGGTCGGGCGGGCGGCCGCGGGGAGGGTGTCGGGGACGGCGTCGGGCCGGTCGCGGGTGCCGAGGTCGCGGGTGTCGAGGTCGCGGGTCACTTGAGGAGCCTCCGGAAGTGCAGGCGCCCGCGCTCGGGCAGCAGCGTGTCGAGGATGTCGTCGGCCAGGACCCGGCCGAGCGGGCGGCCGGTGTCGTCGACCACGAGGAGGGAGGTCGCCCGGGCCGCGATCAGGTGGTCGGCGGCCTCGGCGAGGCGGGTGTCGGGCGGGACGGTCACCGGCGGGCCGAACTGGGCCAGCCAGCCGAGCAGATCGGCGATCACCGTGGTGTCCTCGGCCACGGCGAGGTCGAACAGCGGGAGGTCGCCGAGCAGCCGGCCGTCCTCGTCCAGTACGGCGACCGCGTCGATGTCGGTGCGGTGGTCGGCCTGCGCGGCGAGCTCCGCCCGGACCCGGGCGACGGTGTGCGCGGGGCCGGCGGTGACCAGCAGGGTGGTCATCGCTCCGCCCGCGGTGCCCTCGCGGTGGGTGAGCAGGGCGCGCAGCTCGGCCGCCCCGGGCGCGGGCATCCGGGCGAGCAGGGTCTCGCGCTCGCCGGGGTCGAGGTCGCGCAGGGCGTCGGCGGCCTCGTCGGGCTCCATCTCGTCGACCAGCCGGGCGGCGTGCTCGGGCGGGGCCTCGCGGAGCAGGTTCTCCAGCTCGGCGGGCTCCATTTCCTCCAGCGCGTCCGCGGCGTGTTCGGGCTCCAGCCAGCCGAGCAGCTGCTGGCGTTCGTGGCGGCCGAGGTCCTCCAGGATGTCGGCGAGGTCGGCCGGGCGCAGCCGGTGCAGCGCGGAGCGGGAGGCGCGCAGCCGGACCTCGGCGGGCCCGTGGGTCGCCTGCTCGCCGAACGGCGCGACGGACTGCCAGTCCAGGACGCGGTCCGGGGTCGGGCGGGCCTGCCAGCGGCGGGGGCCGAGGCGGCGCAGCAGCGTGGGCAGGGAGACGTCGACGCCGACCAGGACGGTGCGGGCGGCCAGCGGGGCCAGGTAGAGGTCGGCGGCGCGGGTGACCTGGACGCCGTCGACGTCGACGAGCTGGTGGTCCAGGACGTCGCGGGCGAGCAGCACCTCGCCGGGCCGACGGTTGAACTCCCGCAGGTCGACGCGGGCGGTGCGCAGCCGGATCCGGTCGGTCCGGATCCGGTCGACGGCGTCGGCGGCGATGAAGGCGCGGCGGCGGCCTATCCGGATGATCAGACCGGTGACCGGCGGGTAGGGCTCCGGCCCGTAGAGCCGGGCGACCACGTCGACGACCCGGCCCATCTCCTCCCCGGCCTGGTTGGCGACCGGGCTGCCGATCAGCCCGGCGAGCGAGACCAGCGAGGAGCGGACGGCCCGGGAGGCCGTGGCGCGGCGCTCGGCGTCGACCGTGCGGTCGCGCAGCCGGGCCGTGGCGGACGAGAAGATGGTGGTGGCAGCCACGAGGAAGACCCCCTCACCCCGGACGGACCGGGGCATGCGGGCCGTCCGACGCGCGCCACCGCACCCCGACCGCGCGGGCGGACCCGGACGCACGCCGACGCGTCCCGTGGTGATCGGGACGAGCGGGCGGAGCGGACCGGACCGGAGCGGGTCAGGGCAGGGGGAGGCGCCTCGGACGGCGGAAGGACGGCGAGGACGATGCGGGAATGGGCCGACTATGGCCAGGACTTCCGTCCATCACGCCTCCCTCCCGGTCTTTGCCGCGTATCGGGGCCGCCGCGGCACGGCAGGGGGAGACCGACATCGCCGCCCGGTGCACCCCCACTCGTCAGAGCTTTGGCACTCCACGGCGTATCCCTGGCGCCCGGCGAACCTGGTTCGCGAGCGGCGGGAAGCCACTTGGGGTCACCCCTTCAGCCGGGGAGACCTGTCCTGATCCGGAGCGTCTCTCGACGGGTGGGATCAGTGGCCTGTGTCCGTGAAGACGCCTCACCGAACGAGGTGTCCGTTCAAATCTGCCCCAGGATAGGCCCCCGCCGCCCTTCCGGCCTAACCCTTGACCGGAGCTTGACCCCTCGCTGACCAGCGGGGGAGCCGCCGGGCGCACGTCGGAGCCCGGTCGGTGCGATGCGCCGGGTCCCGATCCCCTTGGCCGGGACCGGACCTGACGGGACGTCGGTCGGGCCGTGGTGTCCTCGGGGCATGGGCCCGCTGGGTCGTGGGCCGGCCGGGTCGTGGGGTCAGGCCGTCGGCCGGGTCTCGGGGAGGGACGGGATGTCGGCGACGCCGTCGAGCACGTGGGTGTGCGGGTGGCCCTCGAAGGCGGCGCGGGTGAGCTCCCCGGTCAGCACGCCGACGACCACGCCGGCCCCGGCGTTGGCGCCCGCCTCGACGTCCACGACGGTGTCGCCGGCGACCAGCACGCGGCGGGTGTCGATGACCCCGGTCTTCTCCATCGCCCGGTGGATCATGTGCGGGGCCGGGCGCCCGCGCGGGACCTCGTCCGAGGTGACGATCGCGTCGAGGTTGCCGCCCTCGCCGGTGGACCAGCCGAGCGAGGCGAGCAGCGGGTACGCGACGTCGTCGCTGAAGCCGGTGGTGAGGGCGACCTTGATGCCGCGTCGGCGCAGCTCGGCCAGGGCGGCCTCGACGCCGTGGATGGCCTGCGGGGGAGTGGCCAGGTAGGCCGCGCGCAGGAACTCCGCGAAGGCCGCGTAGCCGTCCTCCACCAGCTCCGGGGTCGGGGTGCCGCCTCCTCTGCGGACCAGGGCGGCGATGGCCTCGCGCTTGTCGGTGCCCATCCAGGTCTGGAGGTCGGCCTCGGCGACGGTCACTCCGGTGCGCTCGACGGCGGTGCGCAGCGCCCGGTAGACGGCGCCGGCCTCGTCGATGGTGGTACCGGCCATGTCCAGGGCGGCGAGCTCGATCACGGTGTCAGTCCTCTTCGGTGCGGTAGCGGCCGATGACGGTACGGCCTTCGATGGTGTTCTCGATGGTGAAGGTGGCCATGGCGGGCAGGTAGCGGTCGTCGGCGTCCTCCAGCGGCACGCCCCGGCCGGACGTGGTGAGCCGCCGGACGCGCAGCAGCGGGTCGCCGACGGGCACCCGGAGGAGTTCGGCGTCCTGCGGTTCGGCGGCCACGGCGTCGATGGTGTGCCGGGCGCGGTGCAGATCGACCCCGCGGCGCAGCAGTTCCTGGTAGACGGACCCGGTGTCCGGGTCGAAGTCGAACAGGATGCGGCCGACCTCGTGGACGAAGGTGGAACGCTCCAGCATGGCGGGCACGTCGTCCAGCAGCCGCAGCCGGACGAGTTCGACCACCGGGGCGCCTTCGGCGAGGCCGAGTCGGGCCGCCGCCTCCGGGGACGCCCGGCGGCGGGCCACCTCGACGGTCGTCTGTCCGGGCTCGCGGCCGATGGTGCGGGCCCACTGGGTGAAGGACAGGAAGGTGCCGAACGGCTGGGAGGGCGCCGTGCGGCGGGCGACCGGCGGCTTCCCGCGGCCGCCGGTCAGGCTGCCCTCGTGGCGCAGCATGGCCAGGGCCTGGCGGACCGGCCCGCGGGAGGTGCCGAACTCGGCGCAGAGCTGCGACTCGCTGGGCACCGGCAGGCCCTCGGGCCACTCGCCGGACTCGATGCGGCGCTGGAACTCGGCGCCGAGCCGTTGGTGGAGCGGGAGGTCCTCACTTGTCTTCACAAGTCGACTATGGCACCCCGGGGTGGGACTTCTCAAGGCGGTCCAGCTGCGGGTTTCCCTGGCGCACATGCTTCTTACCGGCGGTCGTCGGGCGGATGAACGAACGGTAACTTGTATAGACACCTCTTGACGTTGAGGTCGCCGAGCCTGGAACCTGGAGCCATGAGCAGCAGCACCGCACCCGCAAACGCCTCCGCCCGCACCCGCACGACCGACCAGACCGGTACGGCCGGCGCACCCGGCCGCAGTGACGTGGTGATCGTCGGCGCCGGCATCATCGGCCTGGCCCACGCCTTCGAGGCGCTGAGCAGGGGGCTGTCCGTCACCGTCGTCGAGCGCGACCGGCAGCCCGTCGGCGCCTCGGTCCGCAACTTCGGCCACTGCTGCATCAGCGCCCAGGACGGCGAACTGCTCGCCCTCGCCCAGCGGTCCCGGCCCGGCTGGCTGCGCGCCGCCGCGGCCGCCGGCATCTGGGCCGAGGAGGCCGGCACCCTGGTGGTGGCCCGCTCGGCCACCGAGGCGGCCGTCCTGGAGGAACTGCGCGCCGAACGCGGCGGCGACGCCGTGGAGCTGCGCACCGCCGCGCAGACGGCGGCGCTGCTCGGCCGCGCGGACGACGGCGTCGGCGACCTGGTGGGCGGCGCGCTGCTGCCCGCCGACCTGCGGGTGAACCCGCGCGAGGCGGCGCCCGGCCTGGCCCGCTGGGTCGCCGACCAGCCGGGGGGACGGGTCCGGTGGGGCACCGCCGTCACCGGCGTCGAGCCCGGGACGGTCCACACCACCCGCGGCCCGGTCCACGGCGACCGGATCCTGATCTGCGTCGGCCACGACCTGGACTACCTGTTCCCCGACGTCGCCGAGGACCACGAGGTCCAGCGCTGCCGCCTCACCATGGCGCGGGCCGAGGCCCCGGCCGGCTTCCACACCGACTCCGCGGTGCTGACGGCCACCTCGATGCTGCGCTACGACGCCTTCACCACCCGCCCGTCGGCCGCCCGGCTGCGGGAGGAGGTGCTGGGGCACAGCCCCGAACTGCTCGACATCGGCGCCAACGTGATGTTCACCCGGCTCCCGGACGGCACGGTGCTGGTCGGCGACTCGCACCACTACGACGCCACCACCCCGCCGTTCGTCGACGAGCGCACCCACGAGCTGCTGACCGGCGCGGTCGCCCGGGTCCTGGGCGTGGAGCGCCTGCGGATCCTCGAACGCTGGCAGGGCGTCTACGCCAGCAGCCCCCGCGGCCCCCTGCTGGTGCGCGACCTCGCGCCGGGGGTCCGCGCCCTCACGGTCACCTCGGGCATCGGCATGACCCTGTCCTTCGGCCTCGCGGCGGCCACCTTCGACGGGGCCCTCGCCCCGACCGGCTGATCCGCCCGGGCCGCGCCGCCCGGTGGCACCGGCCACCGGGCGTCTCCGGCGGCGGGGACCAGGGGCGCGTTTGGCGACTGTCAGTGCGGCGTGACACCGTGCGGCGAATGAACTTCGCCACCACACTGCACAGTTGGGACGAGTCCGTGGCCCTCTTCGAGCGCCGCGGCCTGCCCGTCTCCTCGTACGAGAACCTCTACCAGGAGGAGTACGACGTCCACACCGGCGCGCTGTCGATCGACGGCCACTTCGACCTCGACGCCGCCGAGCCGGACGGCACCGGTTTCGTGATCGACGGCGACCTCGACGTGAGCGGCGCCGTGCTCAACACCGACGACGGCTGCCCGGCGCTGATCGTCCTCGGCGACCTCAGGGCGGCCGCCGTCTACCTGGAGGGTGACGCCAAGCTCCTCGTGCGCGGCAGCGTCCACGTCGAGGCCTTCGTCGGCGCCATGACCGACAAGCTGGTGATGCTCCACGGCGACCTGGTCGCCGGGGTCACGGTGCTGTCCGCCGAGTTCGAGCCCGACCTCGTCGAGGGCACCCTGCACGGCCCGGTCCTCGCACCGGCCTACCTCGCCGCCTCCTACGCCGAGGCGACCGCCGCCCCCGAGGCGGTGCTCGTCCCCGACGTCCTGCGCACCGGCGCGGACGAGGACCCCGACGACCTGCGGTGCTTCGACGCCCCCGGCGTCCACGGCGGCCGGCTGCTGCGCCGCATCGAAGCCGGCCTTCCGGTCACCCTGGCCGGTGCCGGCACCGGCCAGGCCGGGGGTGCGGCCGCCGGACGGCCCGCGGAGGGCTGACCCGCTCTGGCGGGCCGGCCCGCCAGAGCGCGGAGCGAGGCCGGGGCGCGTGGCGCCGGGCGGCCGCCGGACGCGCGCGCCCCGCGTGCGGTCCGGTCCCTCCGGGCTCCGGGACGGCGTGAACTCGCTGTTCCGGAGCGGTGGTCGGGGGTAGGGAGGACGGCATGGGCGTTCATCTCATCACTGGTGCGGGCTCCGGGATCGGCGCTGCGGTCGCCGGGCGACTCGCGGAGCGGGGCGAGGACCTCTGGCTGCTGGCCAGGGACGAGGCACGGGCGGAGGCGTTGCGGTCACGGTTCCCGGGGTGCCGCACGCTCGCGGCGGACCTCGCGGAACCGACGGCCCTGGCGGCCGCGTTGGGGAAACAGGAGCTGCCGGAACGGCTGGACTCGCTGATGCACGTCGCCGGGACGCTGGAGCCCGGCACGGTGGCGGACCTCGACCCGGCGGTGTGGCAGGGGATGCTGGCGGTCAACTGCGTGGCTCCGGCCGAGCTGACCCGCCTGCTGCTGCCCGCGCTGCGGGCGGCCCCGGGGCGGGTGGTGTTCGTGAACTCGGGCGCCGGGCTGCACGCGCCGCCCGGTCTGGGGGGTTACGCGGCCTCGAAGTTCGCGCTGCGGGCGCTGGCCGAGTCACTGCGGGCGGAGGAGTACCGCAGCGGCGTGCGGGTCACCACGGTCTTCCCGGGCGAGGTCGACACCCCCATGCAGGCCAGGCTCCACGGCGCGCTCGGCCTGCCGTACGACCCGGGAATCTGCCTGGCCGCGGAGTCGGTGGCCGCAGCCGTGGTGGGGGTGCTGGACTTCCCCGCGGACGGCACCCTGAGCGAGCTGACGATCCGCCCGGGCTGCTGACCGGCTGGGGATACCGCCTGTCGCGGAAGCCGCTTCCTCGGCTAGCTTTGCCGTGTCCGCCGCCACCCGGCGGAGGGCGCGACGGCTGGAGAAACCTGTGCGGGACGGCTTTTCCGAAGGATTCTTCACCCGGCTGGCGCATGACACGCACCCGGTGGACCTGATGTGCCTCTACCTGCTGCACGGCTCGGTGGAGCGGATCCCCGGCCTGCTGGCCGATCCGGAGGTGCTGTCGTTCGAGCACCTCAGCCGACATGTCCCTGTCGGGCGTCGCGCCGGCTATGAACCGGACGACGCCCACAGGTTCTCACTCGACATCAAGAGGAAGGTGCACGGACGGCTGTACGGCCTGGAGTTCAGGATCTACTTCGCCGCCGGCGAGGCCTACGCCGACGCGGTCGTTCCGTTCGGCGCGCCCGTCGCCCTGCCCCGGCTCGTGCGCCATTTCCGTGGGCACTACGCCTCGGGTGGAGGCCCGGGCGACTGGGACTTCGACGTGTACGCCGACCGCGGTGACCTCCGCCAGGGTGTGGTGTCGTTCGGCAACCGCCGCGAGATCTGGTTCGACGTCAACCGGCGTCGGCTCGACACCGGCCGGCTTGAGGGCAACCGGTTCGGGGCGAGGGGCGCCGTGCCGAACGCGGGAGGAGTCATGTTCCCCGACCGCCATGAGGTCATCGAGGGCACCTCGGCCGAGGCGCGGGCGTACCGGCGGCAGGTGGCCAGGCTGTACGGTCCGCTTCCCCTCCGGGCGGGACGGCCGGTCCGCCCCGAGGCCGGCACCAGGGCTCGGCCGCGCTCCGTGAGCTGACCGGTGCAACGCGGCGCAGATCCGTCCTGCCGGGCAGTCGCCCAACGAACTCCGGCCCGGCGCAGCACCGTTGGCGTGCGATCACGGCACCACGTCAAGGGACGCGACCGTCGAGGGAGCGGTCGACACGGGCCCGGCGTCGGTCGACGAGCGTCCGACCTCCCCGGAAACCGTCGATGCGTCAGTTCTGGTCCCCGGCAGGTGTCGTGGCGGCGCCGTGCGCTGGCTCGCCGGTCAGCCGGCGGTAGGCCGGCACCTCGGCCAGCAGGCTGCGGTGCGTGCCCAGCAGGGGCTGTGACCCGTCCAGGAACAGCACCCGGTCCGCGCGGCGGGCCGGGCCGATCCGGTGCGTGACGGTGACGACCGTGCCGGGCCTGGCGCGGAAGGCCCGGTCCACCCGCAGCTCCGCCGCCGCGTCGAGGTGGCGGGTCGCCTCGTCCAGGATGACGAGCCGCGCGTCGCACAGGTGGGCGCGGGCCAGGGCGATCAGCTGGCGTTCGCCGGTGGAGAGGGCGCCCGGGGTGACCTGCCCGTCCGGTCCGCCCAGTCGCTCCACCAGGGGCCGCGCGCCGACGGCGTCCGCGGCCGTCAGGACGGCGGCCGTCGAGGCGTGCGGGGCCAGCCAGCGGAGGTTCTCCGCGACCGTCCCGGTGAAGACGTACGGGTCCTGCGGGAGGAGGACCCGGGCCCGGGCGAGGTCAGGGCCGGTCAGCCGGGCGGGCGCGACCCCGCCGAGCAGCACCCGGCCGCGGTCCGGGGCCACCACGCCGGCCAGGATGTCGGCGAGCGTGGACTTGCCGATGCCCGACGGGCCGACGACGGCCAGGTGTTCACCGTCGCGCACCGCGAGGTCGAAGCCGTCGAGGACCGGGTCCGCGGCGGCGCCGTAGGCGAAGGAGATGCCGGCCAGCTCGATGGAGCCGTCCGCGGGGCGGGGCCGGGCGGCGGGGCGGGGAGCAGGGCGGGGAGCGGGAGGGGAACCGGCGTCGTCCGGGTGGCCGGCGGGCGTCGCCGGTCCGTCCCCGGCGGGCTCCTGGCGGTCGGTGGCGGTGAGGCCGCCGGTGCCGGCGAGGCGGTCGGCGGCCACCGCGAGCCGGAGCCAGGAGGCACCCGCGCCCTGTACCAGCAGGCGCAGGGCGGGTTCCAGGGTGCCCGTCAGGTACGCCAGCACGCCGACCACGGCACCCGGCGTCAGCCCCCGCCCGACCAGGGCCGGGGCCGCCAGCACGACCAGCAGCAGCGGAAGGTGCGCGCCCAGGGAGACGATCAGGCGCCGTGCCCCGGCGAGCCGGGCGAGGGCCCGGCCGGCCGCCTCGTTCGCCGCGACGGTGGCCAGCACCTCCCGCTCGGCCTCGTCCCGGGCGCCGCACGCGACCAGGTCGCGCAGGGACTGCAGGACGTCGGCGCACGAGCGCGCCAGTTCCTCCTCGGCCGCGAAGGCCTCCCGCTGGCGGCGTACGGTGGCCGGGGCGAGGGCCGCGAACGCGAGGAGTGACAGCAGCAGCGGGCCCGCGATCAGTGCGGCGGCGGCCGGGGCGAGGGCGGCGCTGCCGGCCACCACGGCGACCGCGGTCAACGCGAAGTGGGACACCACGAGCAGCTGTCCCGCGACGGTGTCCCGGACCGCCTCGACCTGGCGGGTGAGCCGGGCGACCGCGACCGCCCCCGAACCGTCCGTCCGGCCGGGGGTGGCGGCGGCGCCGTGCAGCATGCCGGTCACCACCCGGCCGAGCAGCCGGTCGCGCATCGGCTCGACGACCTCGGCCAGCCACGGGTACGTCTGCCGGGACGCCCACGCGCCCACCACCGAGACCACGGCGAACAGCGCGAGCCAGCCCGCCGCCTGGACCGGCCGCCCGGCGAGGAACCCGCGGTCGACGGCCAGTGCCAGCGCCTTGCCCGAGACCAGGGCGGGCGCCGCCGAGAGCAGCGACCAGGCGAGCAGCCGCAGCACCGCCGGCCGGCTCCGGCCGAGTGCGGAGCGCAGCAGTCGCAGGGCCGCCCGTCCGGGCCGGGCCGAGTGGTCCGTGCTGGAGGAAGGCATCGCGGCCGCCTTTCAGGGGGGTCGGGTGACGGGCCGGGTGCGTCGGCGCGCCCGGGTGGACCGGGCTCGGTCGGGCGGGGCCTGTCCGGTGGGCCGCTGCCGGTCGTCCGGCCTCGGTGTCGGTGGGAGGCGTCGCGGCCGTCGCTCAGGGGTGACGGGCCGGGTGTGTCGGCGCGTGCGGGTCAGTTCTGCGGGCCGCCGTCGAACAGGGCCCGGTAGGCGGGCAGGGCGCAGAGTTCGTCGTGGGTGGCCAGTGCGCGGATGCGACCCTCGCAGAGCCAGGCCACCGTGTCGGCGTGGGCGGCCACCGTTGCCCGTCGGGTGACCACCAGGCGGGTGCGGTCGCCGGTCTCCTCGCGCAGGGCGCGCAGCACGTGGTTCTCGGTGGCCGCGTCCAGGGAGGAGGTCGCGTCGTCCAGAACGAGCAGTCGGGCCTCGCGGGCCAGGGCCCGGGCGATGCCGAGCCGTTGGCGCTCCCCGCCGGAGAACGGGGCCCGGCTCATCGGGGTGCGGTAGCCGTCAGGGAGGCGGCGAACGAACGTGTCGGCCCGGGCCGACCGGGCGGCTCGGCGGATGCGTTCGGCCGGGGCGTGGGCCAGGCCCAGGCCGATGGCGTCCAGGACCGTCCGGCCGGGGAGGGCCGGATCGGCGAAGGCGCAGGCGACGGCGGTGCGCAGCTCGTCCGGGCGGACGGCGTCGAGCGGGACGCCGTCGAGCAGCACGGTTCCCTCGTCCGGGTCGAGGAGGCCGGCGGCGACGGTGGCGAGTGCCGAGGTGGCGGCGTCGTCGGCGCCGACCACGGCGGTGCACGTCCCGCCGGGGACGGTCAGGTCGAGCCGGTCCAGCACGGGGCCGCCGGGCCCGCCGACGACCACCCCGCGCAGGTCCAGGCGCCCGGCACCGGGAGGGACGGGCGGAAGCGGGCGGGTGCCCGGGGGTCGGTCCGGTGCGTCCAGCAGGTCGGTGAGCCGGGCGGTTCCGGCGCGGGCCCGGGAGACGTCGAGCAGGCTCTGAGCGGCGCCGAACCCGCCGAGGCCGATGGCGGTGTAGCCGAGCACGGCCAGCAGCCCGCCGACGGAGAGCGTGTGGTCGGCCACCGCCGCTCCGGCGGCCGCCAGGACGGCGAGCTGGGTCGCCGGGGCGAGCAGGGCGGAGCACCAGGCGATCCGGCGCTGGCTGTCCCAGAGCTCCCGCCCGTGCCGGGACAGTGCGGGGACGGGACGCAGGACGCGCGCGACCTCCCGGTCCACGGCGCGGGCGGCGGCGATGCTGCGGCTGCCGGCCACGGCGTCGAGCAGCCGGGTCGCGATGTCGGCCTGGGTCTGCTGGTACCCCTCGCCGAGCCGGGTGGTCCGGCGCAGCTGGCGGCGGATCGCCGCGTAGCCGAGCGGGGCGGTGCCCAGGAAGGCGAGCGCGGCGGTCGGCGCGAGGACCGCCAGGGCCGCCAAAGCCGCTGCGGCCATGGCGAGTTGGGTTGCGGAGTAGACCACGGCGGGCGCGGCGAGGGAGGCCTGCGGGGCGCTCGCGGTCAGCCGCGCCGCGACGTCGCCCACCGGGAGCCGGTGCGCTCCGAGCGGGCTGCCGGCCAGCACCCGGCGGACCGCCCGCTCGCGCAGGCGGGCGGTGGCGTCGGTGGAGATCCTGGGGCCGGCGTACTGGCCGACGGCCTCGGAGCCCGCCAGCAGGGCGAGCGTGCCGGCCAGCGGCAGGACGCCCCGGGTGCCCGCGCCGGCCAGGGCGGCGTCGACGGCGTGGGCGAGGACGGCCGGGAGGGCCAGGGTGGCACCCGTGCTGGTGGCGACCGCGACGGCCATGACGGCCGACCAGCGGTGGGTGAGGGCGAGCACCTGCCGCAGCCCCAGGGGCTGCCGCTTTCGAGGTGGAGCCGGTGCGGCCGGCGGAGGCGTCGGGCGGGCGGGATCCGTGCGCGGCGCCGCGGACGGGGAGGGTTCGGTCGGCACGGGTGACCTCCGGACGGGTGCCTCGCCCGGCCCGGCAGCCGGGGGCCGGTACCGGGGGCCGGTACCGGGAACGGGAACGGGAACGGGCCTGGAACGGGAGCCGGGCCCCGGCCATGGGACCGGGGCCCGGCGTCGTCCTCGGCGGTCCGGCCCCGGACCCAGGGTGGCCGGACCGCCTCGGACGCCGGCCGCGGAGCGAACCCGCGGCCGCTGGTCGCTCAGAGGCAGAGCAGGGTGCTGACCGTGCTGTTGGTGCAGTTGACGACGCTCAGCGAGCTGAGGACCGAGCGGTACTCGACGGTCTCCTCGACGGTCTCCAGGGCCTGCAGGTTGAGGATGGACATGGTGAACTCCCATCGGGTGGTGGTGCGGTGCTTCCGGCAGTCGCCGGAACTCGTGGGCGGCGGTGTCGCCGCGGGGGTGGGCAGCCGGCCGGTGGTCGCGCTCGGCGTGCCGGGTGAGCAGGGCCGACCGGGGCCGACCGGGAGGGGCGGGCCGGTCAGGCGCGGTTCTGGCCGGGCCCGTCCGAGGCCGCCGGTGAGGGCCAGAACGGCATCGCGGGCGTGTCCGCGAACACCGCCCCGAGCGCGGTCAGCACACCGGCGCTGCCGGTGGCCAGGTCCATCGAGAGGCGCAGCAACTGCTCGCCGGGGAAGGCGAGGTGGCCCTGGTAGGGGATGGCGTGCCAGGCGAGCCGCCGGACGTGGCGCCGGATCGCGTCCGTGGGTGCCGTGCCCCCGTCCTGCGCCTGCCGGAGCAGCGCGATCAGGCCGGCCCGTCCGTTGAACAGGCCCGACTGGACGATGAATTCGGGCTCGGCCGCGCCGCGGATCTGCTCCAGCCGCTCGGTGAGCGCGGCGTCCGGACGGTGCCGCAGGTAGGCGTGGAGGACGGCGGCGATGCCGGCGCTGCCGGACTCCAGGTAGGGCAGCACCCGGGTGCCGTCGTCGACCTGGAGGGTGCCGTCCTCGGCGAGGACGCAGCGGGCCAGGTCGCGGTCGAGGGCCCGCCGGGCCAGGTCGAGCAGCCCGGTGTCGCCGGTGTCCTCGTAGAGGCGCAGCAGCAGCAGGGCGGCTCCGGTGGGCCCGTGCATCAGCCCGGTGCGGGCCCCGGTGCGCGCTCCGGCCGGGGCGCCGGTGTCCTCCGGCAGGTGGAGGCCGAGTTTGAGCACGGTGCGCCGGGCGGCGTCCACGGCGGCGTCGAGCAGGGCCCGGTCCCGGGTGGCGCGGGCGAAGTGGTGCAGCGTCAGGCCGACTCCGGCGAGTCCGCCGGCCAGGTCGGTGCCGAGGCCGTCGGGGTCGTCCTTGCCCAGCCGTTCCAGCAGGTCGAGGGCCTCGGTGCGGCGGCCGAGCAGGTCCAGGACGTAGGCGACGCCGTGTCCGCCGAGGAAGAGTCCGGACCGGCAGGGCTCCCGGTGCACCGCCGCCGAGAGCCAGCGGACGTGGTCGGGGTCGATGTCGGCGCCGGTGGTGTGCAGGGCCCAGAGCACGCCGGCCGCGCCGTAGGACAGGCCCAGGCCGTCGTGGGTGAACTGGCCCGGGTCGCCGGGGAAGAGCCGGTCGGCGCGGTCCGGGGTGGCGGCGGCCGTGATGGCGGCGGTGAGCTCCGCGCGCAGCCGGGGCCAGCCGGCGGGATCGCCGTCCAGCAGTTCCTCGAACGCGTGGTCCGGGGTGCCGGCGGTATCCGATACCGAGGTGACCGAGCCGACCGGGGCGGCGCCCGGCGGGTCGGGCAGCAGCCGCGGGCTCAGCGCGAACCGCTCCCGGGCGGCCCGGACCAGCGCGCCCGCCTTGCCGGGGCTGAGGACGGTCAGCGGCATCAGCGGCAGGAAGAGCCACAGCCGGATGGCGGCCAGCGCGTGTTCGTCGACCGCGAATCCGGTCAGTCCGGGCGGGGCCGCGAACCCGGCCGCGCCGAGCGCGGGCCTGAGGAACCGGTCCACGGGGGAGGCGAGTTCGAAGTCGATGAAGGTGACACCGCCGTCCGGCCGGACGATCAGGTTGCGCGGGTGGAGGTCGCCGAACACGATGCCGCGCCCGTGGATCGCGCGCAGGCCCTCGGTGATGCCGTCGAGGATGCGCAGGGCGTCGGCGCGGTAGCGGTCGACGGCCGCGGCGTCCGGGTGCGGGTGGACCAGCGGGTAGTTCAGCCCGAACCAGCGGTGCAGCGGTTCCCCCTCGACGTACTCCTGGACCAGGAAGTGGTGTTCCCACGAGGTGAGGTACCCGAGGGCCTGCGGCACGGCGTCGAGGCCGCGCAGGTGCCGCAGGACCTCGTGCTCCCGGCCGAGGCGCCGGACGGCGTCCTCGCCGCGCTGGTCCAGGCCGGCGTGGGGCCGGGCCTCCTTCAGTACGACCTGGGGCCCGCCGTCGTCGGAGCGGCCGAGGTAGATGCCGCCGCCGTTGGAGAAGTGCAGGGCCCGTTCCACCGTGTAGGGGAGGTCGCCCGCGCCGGTCCGGGCCGGGTCGGCCAGGGCCGTGGCGAGGACGGCGGGCACCGGTGCCCACTCGGGCACCTCGAAGACGGCGCGGCGGACGTCGGGGCGCAGCGTGCCGGAGGGTTCGCGGAAGGCGAGGACCAGTTCGCCGGTCTCGGTGCGGCAGAACTGCTCGACGAACCCGCCGTAACGCAGGTAGAGCGGTCCCTCCCGCCAGCGGAGGTCGCTGAGGATGTACGGTCCGGGCTCACCGCCGAGGGCGGCGTCGAGGTCGGTGAGACATCGCTCCAGCGCGTCGTCGCCGACCGGGTAGAGCGTCATGAACTTGCCGCTGGAGCCGCGCGGGGCGTACTTGGCGTTCTGCGTCTGGACCAGCGCCGGGCTGCGGAGGAACTTGAACGGCACGCGGTGCGCGAAGCAGTGGGCCCGGACGACGTCCAGGATGCGCGGGGCGTTGTCCATGCACGCCGAGACGTGGATCTTCCAGCCCTGTTCGGGCAGCCGGAGCTCGACGGGTTGGAAGCCCACCCACACCTCGCGGGTGTTGCGGGCCCAGCCGGCGGGCGCCGGCTCGACGGCGGCGGGGAACTCGTCGAGGGCGGCCCAGCGGACCGGTGAGTCGTAGAAGAGCGGATCGGCGTAGGAGTAGGCCTCGTAGCGCATGTCCATGGAATGCTCCAGGGGGCGTCGAGCGGCGGGACCGCGCACCGTCGTCCGGGCGCACGGCACCGCTGGGCCGGGGGAGAAACCTGGGAGTGGGGGATCGCATCCGGGGAGGCCTCGGGTGGGAGGCCGGGGCGGCTGGTGAGCGGCCCGGAGAGAGTCTGCGGTCGGCGTTCGGGCCGGCGCCAGTAGATCCGGGATGTTTGGCTTAATATCCCATCGGAATATTGATCGGAACGATTGGCATGGGCCCCCACCAGCGGTGATCGCTCCGGGTGCGGGGACTGCTCCGTCCCGTGGTCGGATCGCGCGGGGCCGTCCGGCGTGGACGCAGGTCGCGCGCCCCGGCCGGGCACCGGCCGGGCCGGCCCGCCGCCGGTGCGCCGAGCCTGCCCCGGTCGGTGCCGGCGTCGTGATCTTCATCCGGACGGCGAGGTCCGTTCGGCGGCGCACCACCGCGCCGGATTTCCCGTCGTGGCCGGATCCCTTCCGGCGCTCTTCCGGCGCGGCCGTCGGCGCATTCGGCCTGCCCGACGGCGCATGTCGCACCCCGGGTAGCACGGCGCGCCCTCACGCGCTGCCGTCGGCGGGCCGCGCCCTCAGCCGGCCGACCGCTCGCTCACGCGCTCACTCGCCCTCGGTGAACGCCTCGCGCAGCCGGGCCTCTTCCTCCTCCGACAGGTTCGTCTCCAGGAGTTCGGCGTGCCGGCCCGCGAACGCGGACCGGACGGCGTCGAGCACGGCGTCCGAGCTGAGGACGAACAGTGCCGAGGTCCCGGGCGTCACCTTCTCCCGCAGCCGCTTGACGAAGTCCTCGTCGAGCCCCAGGTGGGCGAGGTGACCTCCCAGCGCGCCACCGGCCGCACCCGCCGCCGCGCCCAGGATCGGGACGAAGAAGAGCAGCCCGAGCAGGAAGCCCCAGAAGGCGCCCCCGACCGCCCCCCTGCCGGTCATGTCACTCAGATGGCGGGTCTTGGGTTTCTTGGCACCGTCCGGCCAGGAGACCACGGCTCCGTCCTGGACCTTGATCAGCTCCTGGTGCTGCAGCTTCTTCAGGGTGTCGAGGGCCTCGTCGGCCCCGGTCGCGGTGGGGAAGCGCCATACCGTCAGGGTCGCCATCACGGCCTCCGATCGCAGGGGAATGCACGGCAGCCCCATCGTCGGCCCGGGCCCCGGGCGTCGCCACACACCGGCCACCGGTCGTGCGGTCCGGGGCCGGCGCCGGCCCCGGACCGCGGCGCCCGGCCCGGCCGCCCCGGAAGGACGCCGCCGGATTGCCGTGATCACCCGGGGGCCACAGCGTGGCACGTAGCACTCTCGCGAGAGGAAGTGGTAGGGGCGATGTCGGATCGACGGACGGCCAAGCGCATCGCGAAGTTCGTCAAACCGCTGCGGGTGAAGCCGGGATCGCGGGTGGACCTCGCGGAGGACTTCGACCCCCGGTACAGGGCGGGCATGAAGAAGCGCGACGGCGTGGAACTGCTGCGCACCGGCGTTTCGCTGCTGGCGGAGTACCAGGCGCGGCTGGCCGCCCAGGACACCTACGGGGTGCTGCTCTGCCTCCAGGCGATCGACGCCGGCGGCAAGGACGGGACGATCCGGCACGTGATGAGCGGGGTGAACCCGCAGGGCGTCCACGTGAGCAGTTTCAAGGTGCCGTCCGCGGAGGAGCTCGACCACGACTTCCTGTGGCGGTACGCACAACGGCTCCCGGCCCGCGGCGACATCGGGATCTTCAACCGCTCGCACTACGAGGAGGTCCTGGTGGTGCGGGTCCACCCGGAGAACCTCGACCGGCAGAAGCTGCCCGGGGAAGCGAAGGGCCCGGGGGTCTGGCACCGCCGCTACCGGGAGATCAACGACTGGGAGCGCTACCTCACCGACAACGGGATCAAGGTGGTGAAGGTCTTCCTGAACCTCTCCAAGGAGGCGCAGCGCACCAGGTTCCTGAAGCGGATCGACCTGCCCGAGAAGAACTGGAAGTTCTCCGCGGCCGACATCCACGAGCGCGGGCGCTGGGACGACTACCAGGAGGCGTTCTCCGACATGCTGTCGGCGACGAGCACGCCGTGGGCGCCCTGGTACGTCGTGCCGGCCGACCGGAAGTGGTTCGCGCGGATCTGCGCGGCGGCGGTCCTCGCGCACACCCTGATCGGGATCGATCCGCAGTACCCCACGGTCGACGAGCAGGCCAGGAAGGACCTTCTGGTCGCCAAGCACCGCCTGGAGCGGGAGGCCCCCAGGGGCGCCGCCCGCGACCCCTACGCGTCGAAGCACCGCACCGACTGACGCACCGCACCGACTGACGCACCGCGCGCCCCCGGCCGGGCCGGCGCGTTCCGTCGGCACGCATCCCCGGCACGCGTCCCCGGCGAGTTCCCGGACGTTGAGGAGTGAAGATGGCGGAGCAGGCCGACCTGCCCGGACCGCAGGAGCCCCCGGTCCCCTGGCACGCGCGACCTCCCCGGGAGGTCGCGTCCGCGCTCGGGGTGGACCCGGGGACCGGGCTCAGCGCGGCCCGGGCGGCCGAACTGCTCGCCGCGCACGGGCCGAACGCGCTGCCCGAGGAGAAGCCGCGGCCGGAGTGGCTGCGCTTCCTCGACCAGTACCGCAGCTACATGCAGATCATCCTGGTGGCCGCGGCGGTGGTCTCGCTGGCGATCAAGGAGTGGTCCACCGGGATCCTGCTGATCGTCCTGACCCTGTTCAACGCGGTGATCGGCCTGCGGCAGGAGGGCAAGGCCGAGAGCGCGATGAACGCGCTGCGGTCGATGATGAAGGCCACCGCGCGGGTGCGGCGGGACGGGACGGAGGCCGAGGTCCCGGCCGAACAGCTGGTCGTGGGCGACGTGGTGCTGGTCTCGGCGGGCGACGAGGTCCCGGCGGACGGGCGGATCGTCGAGGCCAGCGCGCTGCAGATCGACGAGTCGGCGCTGACCGGCGAGAGCGTCCCCGCGGCCAAGGACGCCGGCACCCTGCCGGCCGAACCGCTGCCCCCGGGCGACCGGACCAACATGGCGTTCATGGACACCCCGGTCACCCACGGCAGCGGACTGATCGTGGTCACCGGGACGGGCGCCGGGACCGAACTGGGCAAGATCTCCACGATGCTGTCCGCGACCGAGAAGGAACAGTCGCCGCTCACCAAGGAGTTGGACACCCTGACGCTGTGGATCGCGGCGGCCGCCGGCCTGACCATGGTCGTGATGTTCGTGCTCGGCCGCAGCCGCGACCAGTCCTGGGACGCCCTGTTCGTCAGCGCGGTCTCGCTGGCCATCGCGGCCATCCCGGAGGCGTTGCCGACGGTCAGCCAGGTCATCCTCTCCGTCGGCAGCCTCAACCTGGCCAAGCGGAACGCGATCGTCAAGGAGCTGCCGTCGGTCGAGACGCTCGGCTTCACCTCGGCCATCAACTCCGACAAGACCGGCACCCTGACGATGAACCAGATGACGGTCGTGGAGGTGCTCAGCCCCACCGACCGCTACACCGTCTCCGGTACCGGCTACCGCCTCGACGGGCGGATCCACCACGCCGCGGGCTCCGCCCCGAGCATCGAGGAGGCCGTCCTGCCCTATCTGGTCGCCAACGACGCCAAGCTGGTCGACGGCGAGGTGGTCGGCGACCCGACCGAGGGCGCCCTGCTCGTCCTCGGCCACAAGGCCGGGCTGGACATCGAGGCAACCCGGGAGCGCTTCCCCCGGCTCGCCACCCTGCCGTTCGACCCGAATTACAAGCTGATGGCCAGCTTCAACGAGGCGAAGGACGCGGACGGCCGGCCGGTGGTGCGGTGCTTCGTGAAGGGCGCGGCCCCCGCGGTGACGGCCCTGGCCACCTCCGCCGTCTCGGACGGCGCCGTCCTCCCCTGGGACGCGGACCTCCGCGGCCGCGCCCAGGCGCAGACCGAGCGGATGGGCGGCGAAGGACTGCGGGTGATGGCCGGGGCCGTCCGCGACCTCGACCCGGCGGACTTCGACCCGGGCGGCGACCTGCTGGCGCTGGTCCGGGACCTGCGGATGACCAGCCTGGTGGGCATGGTCGACCCGCCGCGCGAGGAGTCCCGGGCCGCGGTCGCCAGCGCGCAGGCCGCCCACATCCGGGTCCGGATGGTGACGGGCGATGACGTCACCACCGGCGCGGCCATCGCCCGGCAGCTCGGCATCGAGGGCGAGGCCGTCCTCGGCGCCGACTTCGCCGCCCTGCCGGAGGACGAGCGGCTGGCCCGGATCGACGGCATCGGCGTGGTCGGCCGGGTCGCGCCCGAGCACAAGGTGCTGCTCGCCGACACGCTCAAGCGCAAGGGCGACGTGGTCGCGATGACCGGCGACGGCGTCAACGACGCGCCGGCCATCAAGGCCGCCGACATCGGCATCGCCATGGGCAGCGGCACCGACGCGGCGAAGAACGCCGGTCGGATGGTCCTCGCCGACGACAACTTCGCCACCATCGTCTACGCCGTGGAGGAGGGCCGGAAGCTCTACGACAACCTCACCAAGTACATCCGGTTCGTCCTGGTGCTGCTGGTGACGTTCGTGCTGACCTTCCTCGGGGCCGCGCTGCTGAACATCGCCGCCGGCGAACCGTTCACCCCGGCGCAGGTCCTGTGGGTCCACTTCGTGGTCAACGCCCCGTTCGGCTTCGCCCTGGGCTTCGACCAGGAGAGCCCGGGCCTGATGCGGCGCACCCCGCGCCCGCGCGGCGAGACCGTGCTGACCGGGTCGGTCATGGTCACCGTCGGGCTCGCCGGGCTGGCCGTCACGGTCGTCCTGCTCGGACTGACCAAGCTGGGCGAGACGCGCTACCACAGCGCGGCCGTCGGCAACTCGATCGCGTTCACGGCCTTCGCGCTCTGCCTGATCGTGGCGGCCTACCAGTGCCGCAGCGAGCGCGGCACGGTGCTGACCGTCCGCACCTTCGACAGCAAGCAGATGAACCGGGCGGCCCTGGCCGAGTTCGTGCTGGCGGTGTTCGTCACCCAGATGGACGCGTTCCACCGCATCCTCGGGACCACCGACATCACCGCCCGGCAGTTCGGCTGGGCCCTGCTGGCCGCCGTCGTGTTCCTGCTGCTCTGGGAGCTGGGCAAGTTCGTGGCCCGCGGCGGACCGTCGGCCGCCGGCACACCGCCGGCCGGCCACGGCGGAGCGGCGACCACCGTCGGTCCGTGACGGCACCCGGAACGCCCCCGGGCGGGCCCGGGCCCGCCGGTGCTCCCGGCGAGGGCCGGCGCCGCTTCGTGCCGGCGCTGCCCGGACTCGCGGTGCTCCGGGCCTACCGGCGCGACTGGCTGCGGGGCGACCTGCTGGCCGGCGCCACCGTGGTCGCCTACCTGGTGCCCCAGGTCATGGCGTACGGAAGCGTGGCCGGGCTGCCGCCGGTCACCGGGCTGTGGGCCATCCTGCCCGCGATCCTGCTGTACGCCGTCCTCGGCTCGTCCCGGCTGCTGTCGGTCGGGCCCGAGTCGACCACGGCGCTGATGACCGCGACCGTGGTCGGGCCGCTGGCCGGCGGCGACACCGCCCGCTACGCCGTCCTGGCGGCGAGCCTGGCCGTGATGGTCGGCCTGCTGTGCGTGGTGGCCTGGCTGGGCAGGCTGGGCTTCGTCGCCGACCTGCTCTCCCGGCCGGTGCTGATCGGCTACCTCGCGGGCGTGGCCCTGATCATGATCGTGGACCAGCTGTCCAAGCTCACCGGGGTCGACGTCCGGGGGGAGGGCTTCTTCCCGCAGCTGGCCTCGTTCGCGTCGAACATCACCGAGGCGCACCTGCCGACGGTCCTCTTCAGCGCCACCACCCTGCTCTTCCTCCTGCTGGTGGCCCGCTTCCTCCCGCGGCTGCCCGGCCCGCTGCTGGCCGTCGTGCTGGGCACCGCGGTCTCCGCGGTGTTCTCGCTCCAGGACCACGGCCTCGCGGTGATCGGCGAGATCCCGGCCGGACTTCCCCGCCCCGCGCTGCCGGACCTGACCGACCTGAACCGGCTGATCATGCCCGCGCTGGGCATCCTGCTGGTCGGCTACACCGACTTCATCCTCACCGCGCGCGCCTTCGAGGAGCCCGGGGAGGAACGGCGGTTGGACGCCAACCAGGAACTGTTCAGCCTCGGCGCGGTCAACCTCGGCTCCGGCTTCTTCCACGGCTTCCCGGTGAGCAGCAGCGCCAGCCGGACCGCCCTGGCCCAGTCGGCCGGCGGACGCAGCCAGCTGTACGCGCTCACGGCCGGCGTCGGCGTCGTCGCCGTCCTGCTGTTCCTCAGTCCGCTGCTGTACGACACCCCGGACGCCGTGCTGGGCGCCCTGGTGGTGTTCGCGGCGCTGCGGATGATCGACCTCGCCGGCTTCCGCCGGCTGGCCTCCTTCCGGCGCCGGGAACTGCTGCTGGCGCTCGGCTGCACGATCGGCGTGCTGAGCCTGGACATCCTCTACGGCGTCCTGGTCGCGGTGGGCCTGTCGGTGATCGAACTGCTCAGCCGGGTCGCGCGGCCGCACGACGCGGTGCTCGGCCTGGTGCCCGGCGTGGCCGGGATGCACGACGTCGACGACTACCCCGAGGCGCGGACCCTCCCCGGTCTGCTGGTCTACCGCTACGACTCCCCGCTGTTCTTCGCCAACGCGGAGGACTTCCGGCGCCGCGCGCTGACCGCCCTGGCCGAACAGCCGGAGCCGGTGGGGTGGTTCGTCCTCAACACCGAGGCGAACGTCGAGGTCGACATCACCGCGCTGGACTCGCTGGACGCCCTGCGGCGCGAACTGGACGCCCGCGGCATCGTGTTCGCCCTGGCCCGGGTCAAGCAGGACCTGCGCGACCAGCTCGACGCGTACGGCCTGAGCGCGTCGGTCGGCGCCGACCGGATCTTCCCCACCCTGCCGACGGCGGTGGCCGCGTACCGGGCCTGGGCGGGCGGCGAGGGGACCTTCGGGTAGACCCCGGCCCGGTGACCGGTGGGAACGGCGGGGGAGCGGAGGGAACCGGGGGACACGGGGGACATGGGGGACACGGGGGAGGCGGGACCACCGGGCCCGACGACCGGGCCGTCCGACCCTGGGCGCCGAAGCGGCCCGCTCCGATCCTGGATGAGCCGCCGGCGAGCCCCCCGCCGCCCGCGCGGCACGATGCCCACGAGTCCCGGAGGACCCGCATGTTCTGCTTCCAGTGCGAACAGACCGACCGCACCGGCACCACCCCCGGCTGCGCCGGCCTGATCGGCAACTGCGGCAAGGATGCCACCACGTCGGACCTCCAGGACCTGCTGGTCCACGCGGTCGAGGGCATCGCCCAGTACGCCGCGAAGGCACGCGCCCTCGGCGCCCCGGACGACGACGCGGCGGCCTTCATCCGCTACGCGGTCTTCACCACGCTCACCAACGTCAACTTCAACCCGACCCGCTTCGCCGTCCTGATCCAGGAGGCCGTCGCCGTCCGCGACCGGGCCAGAGCGGGCTACGAGCGGGCCGCGCGCGCCGCCGGCCGCGAGCCCGAGCCGCTCACCGGCCCGGCGGCCTGGACCCCGGGTGCGAACCCCGCCGAACTCGCCCGCCAGGCCCAGGACTTCCGCGTGGACGCCGGGCTCGACCTGGTCGGACCGGACGTGGTCGGGCTGCGCTCGCTGCACCTGTACGCGCTGAAGGGCATCTGCGCCTACGCCCACCACGCCCACGTGCTGGGCCGGCAGAGCGCCGAGGTGTCCGGCGGGGTGGAGGACGCCCTGGCCTACCTGGCCGGCGCGCCGACCGACCCGGCCGAGCTGCTGGAGCGCGCCGTCGGCCTCGGCCGGCTGAACCTCGCGGCGATCGAACTGCTCGACGCCGCCAACACCGGCACCTACGGCGCCCAGCAGCCCACCGCCGTCCGCACCACCCCGGTCGTCGGCAAGGCGATCCTGGTCAGCGGCCACGACCTGCGCGACCTGGAGGCCGTGCTGGAGCAGACCGCGGGCCTGGGCATCAACGTCTACACCCACGGCGAGATGCTCCCCGCGCACGCCTACCCGCTGCTCAAGGCGCACCCGCACCTGGCCGGCAACTACGGCGGCGCCTGGCAGGACCAGCAGCGGGAGTTCGCCGCCTTCCCCGGTCCGATCCTGATGACCTCCAACTGCATCATCGAACCGCACGTCAGCTACCGCCGCCGGATCTTCACCGCCGGACCGGTCGGCTGGCCCGGCGTCCGCCACCTCACCGACCACGACTTCGCCCCGCTGATCCAGGCCGCCAAGGCCTTGCCCGGCTTCCCGGAGACCCCGGCCGAGGAGCGGTTCATCACCGTCGGCTTCGGCCGCGACGCCGTCCTCGCGGTCGCCGACCAGGTCGTCGACGCGGTCCGCCAGGGCGCGATCCGGCACTTCTTCCTGATCGGCGGCTGCGACGGCCCCACCCCCGGCCGCGACTACTACACCGACTTCGCGCTCGGCGCGCCCGAGGACAGCGTGCTGCTCACCCTGGGCTGTGCCAAGTACCGCTTCAACGGGCACGAGTTCGGCGACATCGGCGGCATCCCGCGGCTGCTCGACCTCGGGCAGTGCAACGACACCTACTCGGCGATCAAGATCGCGACGGCGCTCGCCGACGCCTTCGAGTGCGGGATCAACGACCTGCCGCTCACCCTGGCGCTCGCCTGGACCGAGCAGAAGGCGGTCGCCGTCCTGCTCACGCTGCTCGCACTGGGCATCCGCGACATCCACCTCGGCCCCTCGCTGCCCGGCTTCCTCACCCCCGCGCTGGTCGACGGCCTGGTCGAGCGGTTCGGCCTGCGGGTGACCGGCGACCCGACCGCCGACCTGGCCGCGGCGCTGGAGCGGACGGCCTCGTGAGCGGGCCCGAACCGAGCCCGGTCGTCCTCACCACCGCCGACGGCGGGCGCCTGGAGTTCACCTGCGCCCCCGGCAGCAGCGTGCTGGAGGCCGCGGCGGAGGCCGGCGCCACCCTGCCCGCCTCCTGCCGACAGGGCACCTGCGGCTCCTGCCACGCCTCCGTCACCGGCGGCGCGTACGAGCTGGGCCCGTACAGCGAGCAGGCCCTCCCGGCGGACGAACGCGGGCGCGGCGACGTGCTGCTGTGCCGCACCTTCCCGTGCGGGCCGCTGACCGCCGCCCTGCCGTACGAGCAGTCCCGGATCCTGTACGGCGGCATCCCCGTCCGGGAGGCCGTCATCACGGCGCTCGAACCGGTCGCGCAGGACACCGTACGGCTCGAACTGCGCCTCGACGGCGAGACGGACTGCCAGTTCGACCCCGGCCAGTTCATGGAGCTGCAGGTCCCGGGGGAGGAGACCAAGCGGGCCTACTCGCTCGCCGACACCGGCAACTGGGAGGGGCGGCTGGAGTTCTACGTCCGGCTGCGGGAGGGCGGGCGGTTCTCCTCGTACCTCGCCCGGCGGGCCGCCCCCGGCGACCGGCTCACCGTCCACGGCCCGCAGGGCGCCTTCGGGCTGCACGAGACCGGCCTGCGCCCGCGCTGGTTCGTGGCCGGCGGCACCGGCCTGGCCCCGCTGCTGGCGATGGTCCGCCGGATGGCGGAGTGGCAGGAACCGCAGCCGGCCCGGCTGTTCCTCGGGGTCAACGAACCGCACGACGTCTTCGGTGTACGCGAACTCGCCGCCGTGGCCGCCGAGTTGCCGGGCTTCCAGTACGAGATCTGCGTCTGGAAACCGCTCCCCGGCTGGTCCGGCCCGACCGGCACCCCGGCGGACCGGTTCGCCGCCGCGCTGCCCGAACTCGGCGGCGTCGCACCGGACGTGTACGTCTGCGGGCCGCCGCCGCTGGTCGACGCGGTGCTGCGGGCCGCGCTGCTCGGCGGGGTGCCGCCGGAGCAGGTGCACCGGGAGCGCTTCCTGGCCGGCTGAGACCGGCGCCGCCCCCGCCCTCCGCCCCCCCGTCGCCGGGGCGGGGGCGGCGCCTTTGCGGCAGGGGGCTCTTTCCGGCGGGGTCGGCTCCTGCCGGCAGGAGCCGCCCGGCCCCGGTCAGAAGGCGGAGTTGGCGAACCAGTGGGCCAGCAGCTCCTCGTCGCCGGAGACCTCGACGCCGGCGGCGGTGCGGTCGAGCCGCCCGTAGAGCAGCAACAGCAGGTCGGCCGCGCCGGCCCGGACGGTGGCGTCGGCGGTGGCCTCCGCGCCGTCCGGGTCGAGGCCGAAGCCGTCGGGGCGCAGGCGCACCAGCCAGGTGTCCTCGCCGTCGGTGCGGCCGAAGCGGATGGTCCGGTCCGGGCCGCGCAGTGCGGCCGTCCCGGGCGCGAAGAACGCGGCGAAGGGCAGGTTGGTCAGGAACTCGGCCACGCCGTCGGCCGCCAGGGCCGGGTCGACGGCCGGCGTGAGGCCGAGCGCGAGTTCCGCGTCGACGCGGTGGACCAGGGTCTCGAACAGCATCCGGCGCACCCAGAACCGGGCGTGCTGGTCGGCGCCCCAGGCCCACATGGGCGCGTCGAGGTCGGTGAACGCGGCGGCGGCCGACTCGGCCGACTCGGCCAGCCAGGCCGGGTAGTCCTCCGGCCGCTCGGGCAGCCGCAGCTCGACGTCGCGGCTGCGCGGCGGCTCCTGGATCCGCTGACCGAGCAGCACGGTGAACCAGCGCTGCACGCTGCCGGCGTGCCGGAGGAGGTCGGCGAGCGTCCAGCCCGGGCAGGTGGGCACCGGGAGCGACGGGTCGGCCTGCCGCACGATGCTGACGAAGCGGGCGGTCTCGGCGGCGACGGCGGTGCCGTGGTCGTGCGGGGTCATCAACGTGCTCTCCGGGGATGCGGGCCTGGCGGCGCCTCGGGACGGCTGCGGCTGCTGCGCCCGATGGTTCATCGCATGAAACAACGGTGGCGACGCTAGGCCTGAAAGGTTGACCCTGTCAAGCATCGGGCGCGGTGAGCGCCGCCAGCAGCTCCGGGCCCGACCACCGGCGCGCGGCACCCGGACCGGCCCGCTCGGCCTCGCGGACCAGCGCCGCCAGGCGGGCGTTGGCCGGCGCCGCCAGGCCGTGCCGGGTGGCGAGCGCGATCACCTCGCCCTGGAGCGCGTCGATCTCGGTCGGCCGGCCGCGCTCCAGGTCCTCCCACATGGACGAGCGGGCCCGGGCGTCGATCCGCAGGGCGGCGGCGGCCACCCGGCGGAAGAGCGCGTCGGGCAGCCCGAGCACCCGGGGCGTCCAGCGCGGTGGCACCGGGCCGAGCCGGGCGGGCGCGATGCCCGCCGCCCGGAACGCGGCCAGCGCCTCCCGCTGGCAGCGGGCCAGGCAGGCGCGGTACGCCCGGGTGCCCAGCTCCTCGCGCAGCGGCAGCCCGGACAGCGCGTTCACCGCGTTGTTCAGGTTCATCAGCAGCTTCGCGGCCTGCACGGCGGGCATGTCCGGGTGCAGCGCCAGGGCGAGCCCGCCGGCCCGGGCCGCCGCCGCGAACCGGTCGGCCGCCGAGGCCTCCTCGACCAGCAGCGCGCCGGCGCTGCCCTGGTGGACGGCGGCCGGACCGCTGCGCACGACGTTGTACGGGACCATCCCGGCGAGCACCCGGTGGCCCGGCAGCTCGGCGCGCAGCCGCTCCGGGTTGTGCAGGCCGTTCTGGAAGCTGATCACGACCGCGTCGGGCGCCAGCCGTCCGGCCAGTTCGCGCCCGGCCGCCCGGGTGTCGGCGGACTTGACGGTCACCAGCACGTAGTCCGCCGAGGCGGCGGCGGCCGCGCCGGTGGCGACGGTCAGCCCGCGCACCTCCCGCCGGGCGTCGCCGGGGCCGGTCAGGGTCAGCCCGTCCCGTGCGACGGCGGCCATCGCCGCCGGCCGGCCGATCAGCGTGACGTCCGCCGCGGCGGCCAGCATGCCCCCGAGGTGGCAGCCGATGCTGCCGGCGCCGAAGACGGCGATCCGCGGTTCCTGGTGCACGGCTGGCGTCCTTCCGGCGGTCCGGTGGGGTGCGGGCGGGTGGGGTGCGGCGGGCGGGTGCGGGCGACGGGTGCGGCGGGCGGACGCGGGCCGGGTCAGCCGACCAGGTCGGGGTCGGTCGCGCCGATCTGCTCGAAGAGCGGCTGCGCCTGGAACCAGCCGGCCAGGCCGCTGCCGACCTGACCCCGGGTGAGCAGCGCCGTCTCCCGGTCGATGTGCTTCGGGGTGCCGGCCGCCATGGCGAGCAGCTGGGCCTGGCAGGAGCGCTCCATCGTGACGAACCACCAGACCGCCTCGGCGACCGACCCGCCCACCGTCAGCAGCCCGTGGTTCTGCAGGATCACCGCCTTGTGCGCGCCGAGGGCGGCCGCGATCCGCTTGCCCTCGTCGACCTCGTTCACCACGCCCCGGTAGTCGCTGTACAGCCCGTGGTCCTCGAAGAACGCGCAGGCGTCCTGGGTGAGCGGGTCGAGCGGGATGCCGAGGCTGGAGAAGGCCTTCCCGTGCAGTGAGTGCGCGTGGGCGGCCGCGATCGCGTCCGGGCGGGCCGCGTGCACCTGGGAGTGGATCACGAACGCGGCCCGGTTCACCGGCCGGTTGCCGTGCAGCAGGGTGCCCTCGTGGTCGACCAGGATCAGGTCCGAGGCCTTGATCATGCTGAACGGCATCCCGAACGGGTTCACCCAGAAGCGGTCGGGGTGCTCCGGGTCGCGCACGGTGATGTGCCCGGCGACCCCCTCGGAGAACCCGAACCGGCCGAACAGCCGGAAGCCGGCGGCGAGTTGTTCCTTGCGGTACCGGCGTTCGGCGGCCACCGAGTCGAAGCTCGGCGGCAGCGGCAGGGTGACTCCGGCGGGCAGCGGTCCGACGGCGGCGGCGAGCGAGGCGGGCAGCGGGGTGCCCGCGCCGGGAGGCGGTGGGGTGCTCATGGCCCCAGAAGATACAGTCGTGTATCCGATACGACAATGGATCCGGTACGCGTACGGATCCGGAACCGGGATGCCACCGATGCCCAAGGGTGAGACCAAGCGACGACCGCGCACCCGTGCGGCCCTGCTCCAGGCCGCGCTGGAGACCTTCGCCGAGCACGGGTTCCGCGCCGCCACCATCGAGCAGATCTGCGAGCGGGCCGGCTACACCCGGGGCGCGTTCTACTCCAACTTCAGCAGCAAGGAGGAGCTGTTCCTCGCGCTGTTCGACGCGCACAGCGACCGGATCCTCGGGCGGATGACCGACCTGGTCGACTCGATCGCCGCCGAGGACCTCACTCTGCCGGCGCTGGTCGAGGTCCTCTGCGAGATCGAACCGGCCGAACGCGACTGGTACCTGGTCACCACCGAGTTCACCCTGCACGCCATCCGTGACCCGCAGGCCGCCTGGGTGCTCGCCCGCCACGACGCCCGGCTGCGCGCCGAGCTCGCCCGCGCGCTCACCGACCACCTGGCCCGGGCCGGCCGCACCCTCACCGCGGATCCCGACGAGGTCGCCCGGCTGCTGATCGCGATCCGTGAGGGCGGGCTGGCCCAGAGCTACGTCGAGCCCGAGCAGTTGCCGCCGGGCCGGCTCGAACGGCGCTTCCTGGCGCCGTTGTTGACGGCGCTCACCACGGAGTCCGGCCCGGCCTGAGGCGGTGAGGCCGTGACGTCCTGAGGCCGTGGCGTCCTGGCGCGGTGACGGCCGGCCGGTCTCCCGGTCGGTTTCCGGGAAACCGGTGGGAAAACCGGTGGGAAAACCTGTGCGAGCCCCGGGCTGGGGTCAACTCCGGTCCGGGGCTTGCCCGTTCCCGTGGGTGAAGGCGATCCGGGCCGGGTCGCGGCGTCAATCTTGGCAGGATCCTGACACCACCTCAGGTTACCCTGGGGTAATTCCCTGCTGTCGCCCGGGTGAACGTCCCGGGCCGCCCTCCTGAAGGACCCGTCCGTGCTCGATCACCAGTCCCGCCGCTCCGGTCGCCGTCTCGCCGGTCCGGCCCTGGCCCTCGCCACCGCCCTCTGCGCCCTGCCCGTCGCCCCCGCGTTCGCCGACCAGGCCCCCGCGCCGGCCGCCGCCCCGGCCGCGCGGACCGACGCCACCCCGTACCTGGACGCGGTGGAACAGGCGCTGCGTCAGGTGTCCCCCGGCCTGGAGGGCACGGTCTGGCAGCGCACCGCGGGCAACCGGCTCGACGCGCCCGCCGACGACCCGGGCGGCTGGCTGCTGCAGACCCCCGGCTGCTGGGGCGACCCCTCCTGCACCGAGCGCACCGGCACCCGGCAACTGCTCGACCGGATGCGCGAGAACATCGCGCAGGCCACCCGGACCGTCGACATCTCGACCCTCGCGCCGTTCCCGGACGGCGCGTTCCAGGACGCCATCGTGGCAGGCCTCAAGGCCTCGGTGGCCGCCGGGAACACGCCGCACGTGCGGGTCCTGGCCGGAGCCGCGCCGCTGTACAACATCACCGCGCTCCCGTCGAAGTACCGGGACGACCTGGTGGCCAAGCTCGGCGACGCCGCCGGCCGGGTCACCCTGGAGGTCGCCTCGATGACCACCGCCAAGACCGCGTTCTCCTGGAACCACTCCAAGCTGCTGGTCGTCGACGGGCGGAGCGTCATCACCGGCGGGATCAACAACTGGAAGAACGACTACCTCGACACCACCCACCCGGTCACCGACGTCGACCTCGCGCTGACCGGCCCGGCCGCCGCCTCCGCCGGCGCCTACCTGGACACCCTGTGGGACTGGACCTGCCGCAACACCGGGGTGTTCTCGGCCGCCTGGTTCGCCTCCACCAACGGCGCCACCTGCACCCCCGACCTGGAGAAGCGCCAGAACCCGCCGGCCGACCGGGTGCCCGCCACCGGCGGCCTGCCGGTGATCGCCGTCGGCGGCCTGGGCGTCGGGATCCGCGGCAAGGACGCCGCCTCCGGCTACCGCCCGGGCCCGGTGCCCACCCCCGCCGACCTCGCCTGCGGCCCGATCGGCCTGCACGACAACACCAACGCCGACCGCGACTACGCGACCGTCAACCCGGAGGAGTCCGCCCTGCGCGCGCTGATCGCGGGCGCCGGCAGCCGGATCGACATCTCCCAGCAGGACGTGACCGGCACCTGCCCGCCGCTGCCCCGCTACGACGTGCGGCTCTTCGACCTGCTCGCGGCCAAGATGGCCGAGGGCGTGAAGGTCCGCATCGTGGTCAGCGACCCGGGCAACCGGGGCACGGTCGGCAGCGGCGGCTACTCGCAGATCAAGTCCCTGAACGAGATCAGCGACACCCTCGTCGCCCGCCTCACCGCCCGCCTCGGCGACCCGGCGCAGGCCGAGGCGACGATGTGCCGCAACCTCCAGCTCGCCCCGTTCCGCGCCGCCGCCACCCCGACCTGGGCCGACGGCCACCCCTACGCGCTGCACCACAAGCTGGTCTCGGTCGACGGATCCGCCTTCTTCATCGGCTCCAAGAACCTGTACCCGGCCTGGCTGCAGGACTTCGGCTACGTCGTCGAGGACCGCACCGCCGCCGCCCAGCTCGACCAGCGGCTGCTCGCCCCGCAGTGGCAGTACTCGCAGGCCGCCGCGACCGTCGACTACAGCCGCGGCCTCTGCGAGGGCTGACGCCCCGGCGCCGCCGGCAGCACCGGCACCGCACCGCCCGGCCGCGCGGCAGTCCACTGCGCCGCGGCCGGGCGGTGCGCCGCTCCGGTGTGACCCGGCCGCTCCGGTGTGACCCCGGGGTCACACCGGAACCGCGTCGGAGCGGCGGCGGTCAGCGCAGCCCGGCGAAGAGGTCGTTCTCGGGCACGGCCGCGCCGGTGGTGTCCCGGACCCGGACGAAGGTCTCCACGCCCCACAGGTCGTTGAACCGCTCCTTGCCCATCCGCAGGAAGAAGATGTTCTCGCCCTGGCTGGCGTGCGCGGCCAGGGCGTCGAACTTCTGGTCCCCGAACGCGGTGGTGTCCACCCAGGTGGTGACCTCCTCGTCGGGGAGACCGATCGCGGGCATCTCGGCGGCCTCCGCCGGGTCCGGCTCCTCCCAGTCCGAGCCGAACTCGCGCATGACCTCGACGAACCGCCGCATCATCGAGTGCGGAGCCGTCGTCCAGTAGACCTTGGGCGCCAGCTCGGTCAGCTCGAGCGCCGCCATCGTGATGCGGTGCGCCTGGATGTGGTCGGGGTGGCCGTAGAACCCGTTCTGGTCGTAGGTGACGACCACATCGGGCCGGTACCGGCGCATCAGCTCGGCGAGGCGGGCGGCCGCGTCCTCGACCGGGGTCCGCCAGAACGAACCGGGGGCCTCGTTGGTCGGCCAGCCCATCATCCCGGAGTCGGCGAACTCCAGCAGCTCCAGGTGACTGACCTTCAGCACCTCGCAGCTGGCCTCCAGTTCCCGCCGGCGCATCGCCGCGACGGCCGCCGGATCGTGCCCGGGGTCGCCCGGCTTGACACCCCCCGGGCCGTCCCCGCAACCGCCGTCCGTGCACGTGACGAGGACGGTGCGGATGCCCTCCGCCGCGTACCGCGCGAGGACGCCCCCCGTTCCGCTGGCCTCGTCGTCGGGGTGGGCGTGCACCGCCATCATCGTCAACGGCCGGTCAACCATGAAAACCATCCTCCGGTCAGTGAGTGCTCGGTTCGAGTCTGCGCCACGGCAGTGGGCGACCGCCCCGCATTATCGGGGCGACCGGTGACAGCCGGGTGGAATTCCCCGGGGGCGGGCCTCCCCGCCGTCGCAGCACCCCGTGGTACCGCGGTACTACGGGCGCGCCGATGATCGGCCCCCGGTACCACGGATCCGGCCGCTCCCGCCCCTAGCGTGGGAGGCGAGGGCGGCCGGGACGGACCGGCCCCGGAGCACAGGGATGACCGATGATCGAGGCGCACCAGCTGACGAAGCGCTACGGCGAGAAGACCGCCGTGGACCGGCTGGACTTCACGGTCCGGCCGGGAACGGTGACGGGCTTCCTCGGGCCCAACGGCGCGGGCAAGTCCACCACCATGCGGATGATCGTCGGACTCGACGCCCCCACCAGCGGCACGGTGCGGGTCAACGGCCGCCGCTACGCCGAGCACGCGGCCCCGCTGCAGGAGGTCGGCGCGCTGCTGGAGGCCAAGTCGATCCACCCCGGACGCTCCGCCTTCAACCACCTGATGGCCCAGGCCCACACCCACGGCATCCCGCGCCGCCGGGTCGAGGAGGTCATCGAGCTGACCGGGCTGCAGTCGGTCGCCCGCAAGCGTGCCGGGGCGTTCTCGCTCGGCATGGGCCAGCGGCTCGGCATCGCCTCGGCCCTGCTGGGCGACCCGGCCACCGTGATGCTGGACGAGCCCGTCAACGGCCTCGACCCCGAGGGCGTGCTGTGGATCCGCAACCTCCTCACCGCGCTCGCCGCCGAGGGCCGCACCGTCTTCGTCTCCTCCCACCTGATGAGCGAGATGGCCCTGGTCGCCGACCACCTGATCATCGTCGGACGGGGCCGGCTGCTGGCCGACACCACCGTCCAGGAACTGGTCCGCCAGGCCGGCGGCGACGCGGTCAAGGTCGCCAGCGCCGACCCGGCCGCGCTGCGCTCCGCGCTCGCCGGACCGGGCGTGGAGGTCACCGGCCTGGCCGGCTCGGAGGAACTCCTCGTCACCGGCCGCACGGCCCGCGAGATCGGCCTCGCCGCCGCCGAGCGCGGCATCGCGCTCTTCGAGCTCACCCCCCGGACGGTCTCCCTGGAGGAGGCGTTCATGGAGCTGACCCGCGACGCCGTCGAGTACCACGGCACCACCGGTGCCACCGCCGCTGCCGGCACCGCCGGCACCGAGAACCCGAGGAGCGCGGCATGAGCACCGTCGCACCGAGCCCGACGCCGTCCGCGCCCGCCGGCGTGCGGCCCGCCCGTCCCGAGTACAAGGTCACGGCGCCGCGGGTGCTGCGCTCCGAGTGGGCCAAGCTGTGGTCGCTGCGCTCCACCTGGATCACCCTCGGCCTGTCGCTGCTCTTCCTGGTCGCCTTCGGCCTGATCGCCGCGTTCCAGTTCAAGTCGCGGATCAGCGAGGGCCGGCCGATGGACCGGGACTTCGCCCAGGCGAGCGCGCTGCGGCTGTCGCTGTTCGGCACCAACTTCGCCCAGCTCAGCCTGGGCGTCCTCGGCGTGCTGGTGGCCGCCGGCGAGTACTCGACCGGCATGATCCGCTCCACGCTGGCCGCCGTGCCGCGCCGCCTGCCGGTGCTGTGGTCCAAGGCCGCCGTGTACGGGGTGATCGCGCTGCTCCTCGGCACCGCCGGGGTGTTCGCGACCTTCCTCGCCGACAGCCGCATCGTCGCCGACACCCGGGCCGCGATGACCCTCTCCGACACCGGGGTCGTGCGCGGCCTGCTCGGGGCCGGGCTCTACCTCGCCCTGGTCGGCGTGATCGGCGTCGCGCTGGGCGCGCTGCTGCGCTCGGTGGCCGGCGGCATCGCCGTCCTGGTGGCCACGCTGATGCTGATCCCCGGCCTGACCGCGCTGCTGCCCAGCTCGTGGCAGGACCACATCAGCCCCTACCTGCCCAGCCACGCGGGCGAGGCGATGTTCGCCCTCCAGCACGACAGCACCACGCTGTCGCCGACGGCCGGGCTGCTCGTCTTCCTCGGCTGGACGGTGCTCGCCCTGGCGGGAGCGGCCGTGCGCCTGGCCCGCACCGACGCCTGAGACCGGCGGGACACCTGACACACTCGGAGTGCGGCGCCGGAGCGAACCGGCGCCGCACTCCACGTTCGTGACGCGTACAGGCCGACCAAGGAGGTGCCAGCGGTGAGCGAGTACGCCACCTCCACGGGCCCGTTCACCGGAGCCGAGGTGCTGTCCGGCCCGGTGTTCGCGCGCCTGGCCCGGATCGGCCAGCGGGTGCGGCAGGCGGACCGCGACCACCCCTGGGTGTTCGACACCGCGGTGGTCGCCGTCGTCGTCCTGCTGTTCTGTCTGCCGGACGTCCTGCCCGGGCACGGCGACGCCGGCCCGCGCGAGCACCGGATCGTCCTCACCCGGCTGCCGCTGCCCGCGACGCTGGCGCTGCAGGCGGGCCTGGTCCTCCCGCTGCTGTGGCGCCGCCGCCGGCCCACGGCGGCCTTCGTCGCGATCATGGCGGTGTTCGTCCTGCAGTGGTCGCTGAACGTCGGCCTGCGCGCCGACGTCGCCCTGCTGGTGGCGCTCTACAGCCTGGCCCTGCACGGCCGGCTGCGGCACCTGGCCTGGTCCTGCGCCGCCATGGTCGGCGCCGTCGCCGTGGTCGCCGCGGCCGTCTCCGGCGGCGGGCTGCCGGTCGGGGACGCGCTGTTCTTCCTGTTCAGCGCCGCGACGGCGGCCGTCGCCCTGGGCATCGCGGTCCGCATCCGGCGCGCCCAGCTCGCCGGACTGCGCGAACGCGCGGCCCGGCTGGAGATCGAACGCGACCAGCGCAGCCGCCTCGCCACCGCCACCGAGCGCGCCCGGGTGGCCCGCGAGATGCACGACATCATCGGCCACAACCTGTCCGTCATCGTCACCCTCGCCGACGGCGGCGCGTACGCGGCCCAGGCCGCCCCCGAACGCGGCCGCGAAGCCCTGCTGCTGATCGGCGACACCAGCCGCCAGGCGCTCGGCGAACTGCGGCGGATGCTCGGCGTCCTGCGGGACCAGGGCGAGGAGGCCGCCGAATTCACCCCCCAGCCGGGCATCGCCGACCTCGACGGGCTGTGCGCCCGGATCCGCGCCGCCGGGCCGCAGGTGGTGTACACCGCCGCCGGCGACCTCGACCGGCTCGACCGCGGCATGCAGCTGATGGCCTACCGGATCGTCCAGGAATCGCTCACCAACGCCCTCAAGCACGCCGGCCCCGACACCCGGGCCCACGTCACCCTGACCGCCGGCACCGACCGGCTGCGGGTCCGCGTCCAGGACAGCGGCCCGCCCCCCGGCGTCCGCACACCCGCGCACCCCGGCGGCGAGGGCCACGGCCTCACGGGCATCCGCGAACGCGCGGCCCTGTACGGGGGCGCCGTCACGGCGGGACCCGGACCCGGTGCAGGATGGACCGTGGAGGCCGTACTCGACCTCACCCCCGACCCGACAGGCGGCCCGACGTGACCACCGTCCTCATCGTGGACGACCAGCCGCTCCAGCGCTACGGCTTCCGGATGCTGCTGGAGAGCCAGCCCGACACCGAGGTCGTCGGCGAGGCCGCCCACGGCACCGAGGCCGTCCGGCTCACCGCCGACCTGCGGCCCGACGTCGTCCTGATGGACATCCGGATGCCCGGCATGGACGGCATCGAGGCGACCCGCCGGATCGTCGCCGGCGGCGGCCGCTCCCGGATCCTGGTGCTGACCACCTTCGACCTCGACGAGTACGCGCACGCCGCGCTGCGCGCCGGGGCCAGCGGGTTCCTGCTCAAGGACGCCCGGCCGGAGGAACTGCTCTCCGGGATCCGCTCCGTCGCCGAGGGCGACGCGGTGGTCGCCCCCGCCATCACCCGGCGCCTCCTCGACGCCTACGCCCACCGCCTCCCGGTCCGCCCGCCGGGCGCGGCACCCGCCGCCGACCCCCGGCTGGAGGCCCTCACCGACCGCGAACGCGAGATCCTGCTCGCCATCGCCCAGGGCTGGACCAACGGGGAGATCGCCCAGCGCCTGGTGCTGGCGGAGTCGACCGTCAAGACGCACGTCAGCCGGGTGCTGGGGAAGATCGGCGCCCGGGACCGGGTGCAGGCGGTGATCTTCGCCTACGACCGGGGCCTGACCCGCCCGCAGCCGCCGGTCTGAGCGCTCCCGGGCCGTCCGGGTCCCGGGCCGCCCGGGTCATGCGCTGTTCGGCTCCGGTGGGCCCGGCCGCCGCGCGTCCGCGGGCGGCCCGGTCCGCTGGAGCGGGCGCAGGACCACGGCTCCGACGGCGAGCCACCAGGCGGCCAGGAGCCAGCCGCCGAGGACGTCCAGCGGCCAGTGCACCCCGAGGTAGATCCGGCTGAGGCCGACCGCGACCGTGAACACGGCCGCGCCCGCGACCGCCTTCCGGGCCGCCGCCGGATGGGCGCGGGCGACCGCCAGGGCGAGCAGACCGGCGCTGAGCGCCGAGGTGAAGGAGTGGCCGGAGGGGAAGGAGAACCCGGACGCGTCCGTCGCCCAGTTCGGCTGCGGCGGCCGGGGCCGTCCGCAGGCGTACATCACGCCCTGCCGCACCAGCTGGCCGGCGATCAGCCACAGCACCGGGGCGGCCAGCTGCAGGGCGGCGCGGCGCGGAGGCCGTGGCGCCGGTGCGGCCCGCAGGGTGACGGCCCCGGCGGCCAGGGCGAGGAGGTAGGGCACCACGGCGCCGCCGAGCCAGGTGACCGCGACGGCCGCACTCCGGGCGGGGTACGGCCGGTGGGCGACGCTCCAGTCGTTCGCGGCCCGCTCGAAGGGGAACGGCGCCCAGCCGCGGCCGGCCAGCAGCACGGCCGGCGCCGTGAAGAGCAGCGCCGCGAGGGTGGCGACGAGCGGCCACGGCCCGCCGAGCGGGCGGGCGTTCCCGGGTGATCGGTCCATCGGGCACTGCGCCTTTCCTCGAGGACGGGAGCGGGCCGGAGCCGCCGACCGGGCGGGCGGCGGGCCCGGAGCCCATGCTCGCGGCCCGCGCCGCCCGGTGCCGCCCAGCCACGCCCGTCATCCCGCCGTTCCGCCTTCCCGTGATCCCGCTGTCCCGCCGTTCCGCGGTCCCGGTGAGCAGCCGGTCGACGCAGGACACATTGTGTCCTATGGTGAATCACGTGTCCTCGCGAGGCGCTTCCGACAGTCCCGTCGGAGCAGGCCGCCGCTGTGCGCGCTGCCCGCTGCGGTGGGTCTCCGCCCTGCCGCCGGCCGTCTCGCGGGGCCGCCACCCCCGGTACCTGAAGGAGAACCACGGCATGGCCGAAACGTTCGAGGCGGGCAAGTCCGAGCTGGTGGACCTCGCCCACCGCCGGATGCAGTCCGCGATCCCCGACAGCGGCTGGACGGTGCGCCAGAAGCTCGCGCTGACCTGCCGCATCCTGTTCGACGCCGGGCACGACTCCGGCCTGGCCGGGCAGATCACCGCGCGCGCCGAGCGCCCCGGCACCTACTACACCCAGCGCCTGGGCCTCGGCTTCGACGAGATCACCGAGTCCAACCTGCTGCTGGTGGACGAGGACCTCAACGTCCTGGAGGGCGACGGGATGGCCAACCCGGCCAACCGCTTCCACAGTTGGGTCTACCGCGCCCGACCCGACGTCAACTGCGTCATCCACACCCACCCGCTGCACATCTCCGCGCTGTCGATGCTGGAGACCCCGCTGGTCGTCTCGCACATGGACATCTGCCCGCTGTACGACGACTGCGCGTTCCTGGAGAAGTGGCCCGGCATCCCGGTCGGCAACGAGGAGGGCGAGATCATCGCGGCCGCGCTCGGCGACAAGCGGGCACTCCTGCTGGCGCACCACGGCCAGCTGGTCGCCACCGGGACCATCGAGGAGGCCTGCACCCTGGCCCTGCTCTTCGAACGGGCCGCCCGGCTCCAGCTGCTGGCGAGCGCCGCCGGCAGGATCCAGGAGATCCCCGAGCTGCTGGCGCAGGAGGCGCACGACTGGATCTCCACCCCCAAGCGCGGCCAGGCGAACTTCGCCTACTACGCCCGCCGCGCCCTGCGGTCCGGGCACGGCGACGCCGTGGACCGCGCACCCGACCTGCAGGGCCCGACCACCTCCGTACCCACCCCGGCTCCCACCTCCGCCCGGAAGGACTCCTGAGATGCCCGCGACCGTCCTCGAAGGGATCATCGCCTACCCGGTGACCCCGTTCTCCCGCACCGACGGCAGCCTCGACCTCGGCCGGCTCGCCGAACTGATCGACCGGCTGGTCGTCTCCGGCGTCCACGCGATCGCCCCGCTGGGCTCCACCGGCGAGAGCGCCTACCTCGACGACCGGGAGTGGTTCGACGCCACCGAGGCCTCGGTCGCCGCCGTCGACGGCCGGGTGCCGACCGTGGTCGGCATCGCCGACCTGACCACCCGCAGCGCCGTCCGCCGGGCCCGGTACGCCGAACACGTCGGCGCCGACGTGGTGATGGTGCTGCCGCTGTCCTACTGGAAGCTGGACGAGCGGGAGATCACCCGGCACTACCAGGAGATCGCCGGCGCGATCGGCATCCCGCTGATGGTCTACAACAACCCGGCCACCGCCGGGATCGACCTCCCGCCGGAGCTGCTGCACCGGCTGGTCGACCAGGTGGAGAACATCACCATGGTCAAGGAGAGCAGCGGCGACGTCCAGCGGATGCACCGGCTCGCCCAACTCTCCGACGGCGCACTGCCGTTCTACAACGGTTCCAACCCGCTGGCGCTGGAGGCGTTCGCGGCCGGCGCGGTCGGCTGGTGCACGGCGGCGCCCTGCGTGATCCCGGAGCTCACCCTGGAGCTGTACCGGGCGGTGCGCGCGGGCGACCTGGACGCGGCCCGGGCGGTGTTCTACCGGCAGCTGCCGGTGCTGCAGTTCCTGCTCGGCGGCGGCCTGCCGACCACCGTCAAGGCGGGCCTGACGCTGCGCGGCCTGGACGTCGGCGAGCCCCGGCACCCGCTGCTGCCGCTGGACGAGGCGCGGACGAAGCGGCTGGCCGGGCTGCTGACCGAGGCGGACGCCGACCGCTGACCCGGCCCCCGACCCCTGACCCGGCCCGGCGCGTGGGTCAGGGCAGGGTGGGGACGCGGTCCGAGGGGCCGGCCGGGTCGTCGTGGATGACCACGAGGATCTCGGCCGGCTCCGCCCCCGTGCTGCGGCAGCGGTGCGGCAGCGCCGCGTTGAAGTACACGCTGTCCCCGGGGCCGAGCCGGACGGTCCGCTCGGGGAACTCCAGCTCCGCGCTGCCCGCGTGGACGAAGAGGAACTCCTCGCCCGCGTGCGACTTGTACGCCGAGCCGGTCGCGTCGGTCGGCGGGTACATCACGAACGGCACCATCCGCTTGCCGGCGAGGCCGGTCGCGATGCCCTCGTAGTGCGGGGCGCCGGGGCCGGTCCCGCCGGCGATCGCGGTGCGCTCGTCGGCCCGCACGACGGTGACGAGCTCGGGCTCCACCTCGTCCGAGAAGAGCCGGCCGACGTCGACGTTGAGGGCGTGGGCCAGCTTGAGCGCGGTCGAGATCGACGGGTCGCTGAGGCCGCGCTCGACCTTGGAGAGGTAGCTCTTGGTGACGCCGACCTGCTCGGCGAGCGCCTCCAGGCTGAGCCGGTTCTGCTTCCGCAGCACCCGCAGTCTGCCGCTCATGCGTCACCCCTCACCCGCGGAATCGTCCGGTCCATTATCCCATCGCGGATCCGCGGGCCGTCCGGGTGGTCCGGTCCGAGTGGTCCCGGCCCGGCGGTCCGGCCCCGGGCGCCGACCCCGTTCGGTCCGGCGCGGTCAGAAGCCGATCGCGAGTGCCGTGCTGACGGCGATCAGGAACAGCCAGCCGAGCGCCGGGACGCCGAGGGTGATGACGAGGGGCCACTGGGCGGCGAAGAGGACGAAACCGCCGATGAAGGAGGACAGGGTGATCGGGACGGCGGCCAGCGGCGGCACCGCCCGGCCGCCCCCGCGCGGCCAGGCCAGCCCGTACACGGTCACGGCCGACCCCGCGCCGATCAGCAGGGAGAGCTTGAGGGAGGTCCGGAAGGGGATGTCGCGCGGCGCGGCGCGGTGCCCGTGCCAGGACACCTCGACGGCCCGGCCGTTCCAGACCTTCAGGTCCACGTCGGTGCCGATCCCGGCCTCGTCGTAGAAGGCCTGGCCGACGTTGAAGGTGTGGGCGGGCCCGGTCTCCCGGGCCACGGTCAGCAGGTAGCTGTTGGAGTCGCCGCCGCTGTCGATGTTCCGCGCGGTCACCTTGCCGGTCTCGCGGCGCACGCAGGGCGTGCCGGGCGCGGCGGCCGGCGTTCCGCACACCGGCGCGGTGCGGTAGGCGTCCACCGAGCGGAAGGTGTCCAGGAACCAGCCGAAGCCGACGACGACGGCGGCCAGGCCCACCACCACGAGCAGACACCGGGCCAGTGCGCGGGTGACCGCTCCGGAGGCCCTCGGCCGGCCGGGCGGTCTCGCGTCCTCGATCCGCGCGTTCATCGCAACCCCCTCGATCGCGTTCCGGGCACCTCCCCGATGCCCAGCAGGGATGATTCCAGTGGAGCGGCCCGTGGCGGGAGTGGCCCGAGTTCCTTGTGACGGAGTTGTGCATTTCCGGCCCGGTCGGGCGGCGGGAGTGTCAGCCGGTCCGGGCGGCGGCCGTGCTCCCGGCGGTGACGGCCAGCCAGGCGAGGGCGGGGACGGCCAGGGTGACGGCCAGGGGCAGCTGCGCCGACACCAGGAAGAGCGTGCCGCAGGGGGACAGCAGGACGATGACGGCGGCCATGCCGACGGGAGCCGCCGCCGTGCCGGGATGCGCCCGGGTCAGGCCGTAGGCGGTGAGGGCGGATCCCAGGCCGACCAGGAGGGCGATCTCGACGGAGGTCCGCCAGGGGGTGATCAGCTTCTCGTTGCGATGTCCGTGGTGGGAGATCTCGGTCACCCGGCCCCGGAAGACCGTCAGGTCCACGTCCGTGCCGATCTCCACGTCGTCGTAGAGGGCCTTGCCGACCATGTAGTCCTCCCCGGCCGCCGTCTCCCGGGCCACGGTCAGCCAGTAGGAGTCGGAATCGCCGCCGTCCACGTGACCCGCCGTCACCTTGCCGGTCTCGTGCCGGACGCAGTCCGTGCCGGGCGTCGCCGCCACCGTGCCGCACATCGGAGCGTGACGGTGGGCGCCCACCACGTGGTACGTGTCGACGTACCGGTCGAAGCCGAGGACGGTGACGGTCAGCCCCGCCAGGAGGAGCAGGCCCCGCGTCAGCACGTGCAGGACCGTTCCGACGGCCCGGCGGAGGCCGCCGGGCGGCCGCGCGTCCCTGATCCGAGCGTTCATCGCCATCCCCGTCGATCGCGGCCGGGGCGCCTCCCCGGTGTTCGGTTGCCCGAAGGCAAGGATTCCAGGGAGGTGGCCCGGGCCGGGGGCAACTCGACCTTCTCGTAACGCAGTTGTGGCACAGCGACCGGGCGGGGAGCGGAAGCGTCAGTCGGCCGTGACGAGGATCGCCGTGATGACGGCGGTCGCGAGCAGCCAGCCGAGCAGCGGGAGGCCGAGGGCGAGGGCCAGGGGGGCCTGGAACGACAGGATGAGAAGAGCGCCGAAGCAGGCGAGGAGGGCGACCCAGAAGGCGCAGTGGAGGACGGTCCGCAGGACCTTGCGGCGCGGCCGGGCCACGCCGCGTGCGATCAGGGCCGAGCCCGCGGCGACCAGGAGGGCCACCTCGAGAGAGGTCAGCCACGGCATGATCAGGTTCTCGGCGCGGTGCCCGTGGTAGGAGACCGCGGCCACCCGGCCCCGGAAGACCGTCAGGTCCACGTCCGTGCCGACCTCCACGTCGTCGAAGAACGCCCGGCCCACGGTGTACCGGTCGGTGGACGCCGACTCGCGCGAGATCCTCAGCTCGTAGGAGTCCTCACCGAGGTCCCGCCGTGCCGTCACCTTGCCGGTCTCGTGCCGTACGCAGTCCGTGCCCGGCGTGGCGGCCGCCGTGCCGCAGGCCGGGGCGCCGTGGTGGGCGACCGTCCGGTGGTGGGCGTCGACGAACCAGGTGAAGCCGAGGGCGGTGACGGCCAGCCCTGCCAGGACGAGCACTCCCCGTGCCAGGACCAGGCCGGCCGCTCCGGTGTTCACGCGGGATCCGTCCGGTGCCCCCGGGTCCCTCATCCATGTCTCCACGGCAACCCCCACGATCGCGCCCCGGGGCACCGCGCCGGTGCCCAGCGGGGATGATGCCAGGGGGGCGGTCGGCGGGGGGAGCGGCCGGACCTCCTTGTGACGGAGTTGTGAACTCCGGTCGGGCCGCCGGGCCGCGCCGTCAACGATCCGAGGTGCCGTCAGTCGGACGAGGGAGTCGGTGGCCAGGTGTCTGCCGCCAGGACCCCGGTGGCGTAGGCGCGGGCGACCAGGGCGGTGCGGTTGGGCACCCGCCAGCGCCGGGAGAGCCGGGCGAGGTGGTAGTTGACGCCGTCCGGGGTGATCCCGATCTCCCGGGCGATCTGCGCGGTGGTGGCACCCCGGGCCGCCGCGGCGAGGATCCGGGCCTCGACCGGGCTGACCTCGGCGCGCGGACCCGGCGACGGCACCTCCCGGGTGGCTTCGACGGCGCGCAGCGAGAGCAGCAGGTTCGGGGTCTGCTCCGGGGTGTCGCTGACCAGGTCGACGGTCATCTCGCCGTGCCGTTCGCGGCCGTCGACCGGCGTCCAGGAGACCCGGGCCGGGTACTGCGAGCGGCGGTGCATCCGGACCGCCTCGGCGAGCGCCTGCAGGGTGTCGCTGTCCCGCAGGGTGAAGAACTCCAGGATCTTCCGGTCGCGCAACTGCCCCGGCAGCAGCCCGAACTCGGCCGCCATCGCGCGGTTGACGATCAGGGTCCGGCCGCCGAACTCGACCACCGCGATCGGCAGCGGCACGTGGTCCAGCAGGCGCAGTGCCCGGTTGCGCCAGATCACCGCCGCGTCCTGCCGGCTCCCCGGCGCCGGGCCGCAGCCCTCGGTCGGTCGCATGTCCGCCCCTCCTCCTCGTGGTACCCGCTTGCTGTGAGGCAGTGCTGACGGTTCGTCGGCAAGTCCACGGATGCCCCGGGTACTACACAATCATGTAGTGATCACGGTCGGCCGGTCCTTCCGTTGGGCGCAGAGTGGGGGGAACCGAACTTTTCCGCTGCGGGAGGGACCCACCATGACCGACACCGCCACCGAACCGAGGACCGGAGCCGAGCCGAGGGTCGAAGTCGAGCCGAGCGCCGGAGCCAGGACCGGGACCGGGGGAGGGGCCCCGGCCGTCCCCCTGGTGGACATCTCCTCGGCGCCGCCGGTCACCGCCCCGATGCTGCGGACCATGGAACTGGCCAGAGCGCACGGCCCGGCCTTCGTCCAGCGGCTGCACGGCCGGGACACCCTGGTGGTCAGCGGCCTGGAACTGGTCGAGGAACTGGCCGACGAGACCCGGTTCACCAAGTCGATCGGCCCGGGCCTGGAGAACGTCCGCCGGTTCACCGGCGACGGCCTGTTCACCGCGTACAACGAGGAGCCCAACTGGGCCCGGGCGCACGACATCCTGATGCCCGCCTTCGCGCTCGGCTCGATGCGTACCTACCACCCGGTGATGCTGCGGGTGGCCCGCCGGCTGGTCGACTCCTGGGACCGCCGGGAGAGCGCCGGGCTGCCGGTGGACGTGCCCGGCGACATGACCCGGATGACCCTGGACACCATCGGGCTGGCCGGCTTCGGCTTCGACTTCGGCTCCTTCGAGCGGGACGAGCCGCACCCGTTCGTGGAGGCGATGGTGCGCTGCCTGGAGTGGGCGATGACCAGCTTCACCCGGGACCCGGAGCTGGACCACACCGAGCGCGACGCCGCCTTCCGCACCGACGCCGACTACCTGGCCGCCCTGGTGGACGAGGTGATCGCCGCCCGCGCGGGGGCGGCCGAGCAGGGCCCGGACGAGGACCTGCTCGGCCTGATGCTCGGTGCGGTGCGTCCCTGTGACGGCACCCGGCTGGACGCCGAGAACATCCGCAACCAGGTGATCACCTTCCTGATCGCCGGCCACGAGACCACCTCGGGCGCGCTCTCCTTCGCCATGTACTACCTGGTCAAGCACCCGGCCGTGCTGCGCGAGGTGCGGCGGGAGGTGGACGCGCTCTGGGGTGACCAGGCCGACCCGGAGCCCTCGTACGAGGACGTCGGACGGCTGCGCTACACCCGGCAGGTGCTCAACGAGGCGCTGCGGCTATGGCCGACCGCGCCCGCCTTCAGCCGCGAGGCGCGCCAGGACACCCTGCTCGGCGGGCGGATCCCGCTGCGCGCCGGGGAGACGGTCTTCGTGTCGACGCCGATGCTGCACCGCGACCCCTCGTGGGGCGACAACCCGGAGCTGTTCGACCCCTCGCGGTTCGACGCCGAGCCCGAGGCGGCCCGTTCCCCGCACGCGTTCAAGCCCTTCGGCACCGGTGAACGCGCCTGCATCGGACGGCAGTTCGCGCTGCACGAGGCCAGCATGCTGCTCGGCATGCTGGTCCACCGCTACCGGCTGATCGACCACGCCGACTACCGGCTGAGCATCAAGCAGACGCTCACCATCAAGCCGGACGGGTTCACCCTCGGCCTCGCCCGGCGCACGCCCGCCGCCGCGTCCGCCGCGTCCGCCGAGACCGGGTCCGCCGAGACCGGGTCCGTCGAGACCGGGTCCGTCGCGTCCGGGTCCGTCGAGCCGCCGACCGGTGCCGCGGTGCGGGCCGACGCCGCCGCCACCGTCGGGCGCCCCGGCCGGGTCCGCCAGGGCACCGGCCTGCTGCTCCTGCACGGTTCCAACTACGGCGCCTGCCGCGAGTTCACCCGGCAACTCGCCGAGGCCGCCGCCGACCTCGGCTGCGACACCGCCGTCGCCCCGCTGGACGCGTACGCGGACGGGCTGCCCACCGACCGTCCGGTGGTGATCACGGCCGCCTCCTACCACGGACAGCCGACGGACGACGCGGCCGAGTTCGTCCGCCGCCTCCTGAAGGACGACGGTGGGGACGGCCCGGCGGCCGGCGTCGAGTACGCGGTGCTCGGCATCGGCGACCGCACCTACGCCGCCACCTACCAGCGCGTCCCCGCCCTGATCGACGACCGGCTCGCCGCCCTCGGCGGCACCCGGCTGCTCGCCCGCGCCGAGGCCGACGCCTCCGGCGACCTCTCCGGCACCGTACGGCGGTTCACCGAAGCGCTGCGCGCCGTCCTGCTGGCGCGGTACGGGGACGCCGAGGCCCCCGCCGCGCCGCCGCGCCCGGAGGCCGCGTACACGGTGACCGAGGTGGCCGGCGGCCCGCTGGCCGCGCTGGCCGCCCGGCACGGGATGGCCGAGCTGACCGTCACGGCCGTCGACAGCCTGACCGCCCCCGGCTACCCCCGGGTGAAGCGGCTGGTCCGCCTCGCCCTGCCCGAGGGCGTCGGCTACCGGACCGCCGACCACCTCACGGTGCTCCCGGCCAACGACCCGGCCCTGGTCGAGCGCGCGGCCGCGCTGTTCGGCGCCGATCCGGGGACCGTGCTGAACATCGTGGCCCACCGGCGCACCGGCCCGGCCGTCGACCGCCCGCTCACGGTGCGCGAACTGCTCACCCACCACGTCGAGTTGCAGGACCGGCCGACCGCCGGGCAGCGCGCCGCGCTGGCCGCGCTCAACCCCTGCCCGCCCGAGCGGGCCGCGCTGCGGGCACTGCCCGAGGACGACCCGCGCACTCTGCTGGACCTGATCGAGGACCACCCGGCGCTGCGGGGGAGCCTGGGCTGGCCGGAGCTGCTGGAGCTGCTGCCGCCGATCCGGCCCCGGCACTACTCGATCTCCTCCTCGCCCGACCGGGACGCGACCGAGGTGGACCTGATGGTCTCCGTGCTCAGCGCCCCCGCCCGCTCCGGACGGGGCACCTTCCGGGGCACCGGCTCCGGCCACCTCGCCCGGCTCGCCGTGGGCGACACCGTGCTGGCCCGGGTGCGGCCCTGCCGGGGCGCGTTCCGGATCGGGCACCGGACCCCGGTGATCATGATCGCGGCCGGCACCGGCCTGGCACCGTTCCGCGGAGCCGTCGCCGACCGTCGCGCGCTGCTCCGGCGCGGGGTCGAACTCGCCCCCGCGCTGCTCTACTTCGGCTGCGACGCCGCCGAGTCGGACTACCTGCACCGGGAGGAGCTGGCGGCGGCCGAGCGGGCGGGCGCGGTCTCCATGCGGCCCGCGTTCAGCGAGCGGCCGCAGGACGGGCGGCGCTTCGTGCAGGACCGCCTCGCGGCGGAGGCGGCCGAGGTCTGGGCGCTGCTGGAGGCGGGCGCCGAGGTCTACGTGTGCGGCGACGGCGGGCGGATGGCCCCGGGCGTCCGGGCGGCGTTCCGGGAGCTGTACCGGGAGCGGACGCCGGGGGTCGACGAGCAGCGGGCGCAGGCCTGGCTGCAGGCGCTGATCGAGGCCGGGCGGTACGTCGAGGACGTGTACGCGGGCTGAGCGCCCCTCCCGACACGGCCGTGGGGGCCCGGCGCGGGGGGGCGGGCGGCCGCCCGCCAGGCGCGCGGGCC
>NZ_JBFBOC010000025.1:0-90351 GCF_040685975.1 Kitasatospora sp. NPDC086791
CACAGCTTCTCCACCCCCCGCGCGATCAGGGCGATGACGGCGAACACGGCGACCGTGACACCGACGTAGATGAGATCGGACATGGGCTCCACCAGGGGGCTCAGGGGATGGAACCGTGGGGCGCCACGTGGGCGTCACGGCACCGGGGGAAGACCGGCGGGGAGCAGCCAACCAGCTGTCAGGGGCCTGATCCCGGTCCCTGACGCCGCCCATATGGGTGATCCTGAAACATTGACGCGGCTTTGATATGCGCGTCATGCGCCCGAGATCTCGGGTTGTCCGAAACGTTTCGGGGCCACGGACAGCGCGGAGGTCCGGGACCCGACGAGTTCCCTCTCGCCGTTGGTCAGAGCTTCTCCGGCTCCGGAACGTCCATCCTGGGAGTCGGCTCGCCGCGACGGACCGCGCCGGGCGCCCGGCGGGCGGGGTGGTCAGCCCCGGGGGCGGAGGACAGCTGCCAGGGCACGCTGATCACCATCACGCCCGGGCTGAACAGCAGCCGGCTCTTCAGCCACAGCGCCGACTGGTTGTGCAGCAGGTGCTCCCACCAGTGCCCGACCACGTACTCAGGGATGAACACCGCGACCGCCTCGCGCGAGTGGCTCCGCCGGTACTCCCGCACGTACTCGCCCAGCTCCTCGCTGCGCATCGCCCGGCCGATCACGAGGCGCTTGAGCGCCTGGGCAGGTTGAACACAGTTGCAGGCGTAGGCGGCTACCAGGCAGGGGCGGCGCCCCACGAGGGCACGCGTAGGCCATTCGGCGGCGTGGGGGGCAGGGCATCGGGGCCGCCTGACGCGTGCGGCCCGGAGTTCACCCGTCCGGGGTGTTCAGGCATGCGGCGGCCCCTGGCGTCCGTCGTCCGCCACAGTTCGGACGAGGCCGCCAGGGGCCGCCGGGGATCACCCGATGCCGGTGGCACGCGGCACCGGGTGGGTTCAGGGGGTGGTCAGCTCTGCCCGGCCTTGCGGCCGTGGTTCGCCTTCTTCTTCCGGCGGGCCTTCTTCTTGCGGGCACGCTTGGACATCGTGTGCGTTCTCCTCAGTACGGGTCAGGTCCGGCTCAGGCCTGGGCGACGAGCTGGTCGGCGAGCTTGGCGAGGCGGCGCTGCGAGCGCTCCTCCTGGGCGATCGCAGCGGTCGGGGCAAGGTTGCCGCCGTCGTAGTACTCGCCGTTGATCAGCGCCGTGTCCGGCAGGCAGAGCCGGACCACGGCCGCCGCCCCCTCGGCCGCCGGCGCGCCGGTGCGCCCGTACAGCGGGAGCAGCGCGGTGTCGCACTGGCCCGGGTTGAGGCTGACGGCGGTGATGCCGGAGCCCTCGGGTGCCATGTCGCGGGTGTCCATCGTGAGCGCGAGCTGGGACTGGGCGTAGGCGGCGACCCGGGAGTACTTCTTCACGCGGTGCGGGTCGGACCAGTTCATCGAGGCGGTGCGGTGAAGGGACGAGGAGACGTTGACGATCCTGGCGTCGCCGGCCGCCGCGAGCGGGGCGCGCAGCAGCTTGGCGAGCAGGTGTGCGGCGAGGAAGTTGACCTGGAGCGAGATCTCGTTGCCGTCGTCGGTGAGGGTGCAGCGCTCGGGCGCCATGACGGCGGCGTTGTTGACCAGCAGGTCCAGCGCCGGGTAGTGCTTCACGACCGTGCCCGCGAGTACGGCGACCTCGGCGAGGTGGGTGAAGTCGGCTGCCAGCTCGACGAGTTGGTCCCTCCGAACGCCGGTCGCGACCAGTCGCTCGACGGCGTCCCCGGCCTCGGCGGCCGTCCGGGCGTGCACCAGGACGGTGGCACCGTGCCCGGCGAGGAGTCGGGCGGTCTCCCAGCCGATGCCGGAGGAGGCGCCGGTGACGAGGGCGGTGCGGGCGGACAGAACAGCGTCGGACATGACCCATCCAAGGGTGACAGGGCACGGCCGGGGTGCCGCCGGGCGCCGAAGCGCGCCCGGCAGGTGCCGGCGGTGCGGGGATTGTGCTGCGATGAGAGGCTCGCCAGCCCCGATCCGTCCGTGGACGGCCGCGCGGCGATACGCCGGGGCTGATTGCGGGAAGCGAGACGAATTCCGGCCGGAACGGCCGTAGTTCGCCCGGGTCCAGGGCGTGCGGGCGAAAGTCCCGCGCTACCGGACCGTGATGAGGACCGCGACAGCGACGACCAGGGGCCGCGTATGCGGCGGGCGGTCGTGATGGCGTGTCGAGCGGTTCATGCCGTCCATCAAAGTCGGCCCGGATCCCCGGAGCAAGTCCGCTCCGCTCTCCTTACGGAACCCTGATGCCGGCTGGACGATTCGTCAGATCTTCAGCGGAGCACCGGGTGATACGTCCGCCCGCCGGGCCGCGTGGAGTACATCTGCGCGGACGGGGACTCCTCGGGCTACTGGTGCGGGTTCGGCCGGCGGGTGCCGACGGTGCGGCTCCCCAGCAAAGAGCTCGGGCGGGCGGGGAAGGCGCGTTCTCGACGTGATCCTGATGCGCGCGGGAATGCTCCGAACGCGATCTTGACGGCGTGCCCTGCCAAGCACCCGAATGACGACGGCCGGGCCGGACATCAGGGTTTCGTCAGAGCCGGCTCCGTCGGCGCCAGGCTTCCGTCAAGCCCGGTGCGCCGGAGCCGCGCCGGGTGAGCCACTGGCGCGGTGACCGCCGCCACTGCCCACCTGTCCTTCATCAACCTGCTGCCGTTCGAGGAGCCCGGAACCGAGGCGATCGCCGCCCACGTCGAGCGCAGCGGCCACGGCGGCTGGTGGGCCGACCGGCCCGACTCCGCGCGGGCGCTCCTGGTGTACAGCGGGCCCGAGCGCCTGCTCCGCGGCGATCCCCGGTACCTCGACCCGGCGGCGCTGGCCCCGCTCGGACGCGGCCAGTTCACGGCGCCGGAGCGCTTCCTCCCGCTGCTCGGGCGCACCTTCACCCACATCACCCCCTGGGTCCGCACGGTCTACGTCCAGCACACCGCGCCACGGCCCGTCTCCCCTCATCTCGCGGACTGGGTAAGGCCGTTGGTCTCCTCGGACGTACCGCGGTTCGAGCGGTTCACCGCCCGGACCGGGGCATCCGCGTCGGCGCCCGAACTGCCCCACTGGCTGACCTGGACCTGGGGAGGGCACGCGGAGCTGGCCGCGAGCGGCTTCGCCTGGGGTGCGTTCCTCGGCCCGTACCTGGCCGCGGTGGCCTGCGGGTACCTCGTCGGCCGCCGGCACATGGACATCGCCGTCGCCACCGACCCGGCGTTCCGTCGGCTGGACCTGGCCCTCGCCTGTGTGACGGCCGCTGCCGACGCGGCGCGCGGCGCGGGCCTGACCCCGACCTGGGCCGCTTCCCGGGTGAACCTGGCGAGCCGGGCCCTGGCCGCGGCCGCCGGCTTCCGCCCGGTCCGCGACGAGGTCGTGTACTGGACCGGGCCCGCCCGCGCCCGCTGACCACTCGGCCTCGACGGACAAGCCGGCCGTCGTCAAGGAGTCGCCAGGACCCGATCCCCGGGCGTCATGGTTCTGTCAGCGGCTGTCCGCCCGACGCGGGTGCGGACTTCACTGGACGTGCGGGCCGACAGCCGCCCGCACGATGAAGGAGTTGAACGGCCATGACCGGCGCCACACGTGTGATCGTCGGACTCGACGGGTCTCTGGGCAGCCTCGCCGCCCTGGACCGCGCGGTGACGGAGGCGACCGCGCGCGGAGCGGTCCTCGTTCCGGTGACCGCCTGGCAGCCGTCCGACACGGACGGCCTGCGCCCGTTCTCCGAGCTGGAGCACGCCGCCCGCCGGCGCGTCGACACCGCCTTCGAGCAGGCCTTCGGCACCTACCCGGCCCACCTGATCATCCGCCCCGTGGTGGTCCGCGGCGAGGCCGGCCCCGCCCTGCTCTCCGCCGTGACCTCCCGGAGCGACCTGGTCGTGGTCGGCGCCGTCGGCCACCGACGGTTCCGCCATGCCCCGCACGGATCCATCGCCCGCTACTGCCGCGCGCACGCCGCCTGCCCGGTGATCACCGTCCACCCGTCGGATTTGCTGCGCAGCCTGGAGTTCGCCGCCCGAAGCGGCGCGCCGATCCCCCTCGCCACGCGGGCGCGCCGGGCCGCCTAACCGGGGCTTGCCGACGCGGCCCGGCGGAGGCCGGACACGAAGGTCGTGCCACCCTGGGCGTGCTCCAGACGGTCAGCTCGCCGCCCGGCGCCTCGGTGAAGCCCTTGGCGACGGTCAGTCCGAGGCCGACGCCCGCGATCCGGCCGGCCGGGCCCGTGGCGGCTGCGGTGGAAGGGCTCGAAGAGGTGCTCGCGCTCCTGGTCGCCGATGCCGGGACCGCGGTCGACGACCCGCACGTCCACCCGGTCCGCCACGGCGCCCGCGTCCACCCGCACCGGGGCGCCGGGCGGTGACCAGGTCCGCGCGTTGGCCAGGACGTTGGCCCGTGCCCGCTCCAGCGGGCCGGTGTCGGCCTCCACCGGCGGGAGTCCCTCCGGGAGATCGAGGACCACCGGCGAGCCACCGGGCGGCAGGCTGCCGACCGCCGCGACCAGGACGTCCGCCAGATCGGTCGGCCAGAGGGTCACCGGTACCCGCCCGGCCTGAAGGCGGCTCAGGTCGAGCAGGTTGGCGACCATGACGAAAGCCGGCCGGCACGGGCGCGGGGCGCGCGGCAGCGCCAGCAGATCGGGCCCGGCGGCGGCAGCACCCGGACGTCGATCGGGCCGGCCAGCCGGATCACCCGGTTGATCACCGAGCCGCTGACCAGCTCCCGCAGCCGCGAGCGGCCGGTCGGCCCGAGCAGGATCTGCGTCGCGCTCTCCGTGCGGGCGAAGTCGACCAGGGCCCGCGCCACGTCGTCGCCGGTGATCTCGACGTAGGCGCCGTGCAGTTCGCGCAGCAGCTCGTGCTGGCCGGCCGGGGCGGGCGGCTCCCGCTGGACGGTCCCGTCGTCCGCGCGGACGTGCACGCCGATCAGGTCGCCGTGCACCCCGGTGGCCGTCCGCGCGCCCCGACGGATCAGGTGCCCACCCTGCAGCGCCGCCGTTCAGGACCACCATGATTCCTTGGTCCCCCACGGCGCCCGGATGCCGTGCCGGGCCCGGTAGTCGGCCGGCTCCTCCTCCATCCGGTCGGCCAGCCGGAGCAGGGGGAGTTCCCGCAGGGCGCCGAGGTTCCCAGCCCGGAAATCGTTGTCCAGCGCCACATCGATCTTGTCGGCCGCGTAGACATCGCCCTGCGCCATCCGGGTGCGCAGCGCCTCGGGACTGAGGTCCACCAGCTCGATCCGGTCGGCGGCCCGGACGACCTCGTCCGGGATCTTCTCCCGCTGGACGATGCCGGTGACCTGCTCGACCACGTCGTTCAGGCTCTCCAGGTGCTGGATGTTCAGCGTCGTCGCAACGTCGATCCCCACGTCCAGCAACTCCTGCACGTCCTGCCAGCGCTTGGGGTTGCGGCTTCCCGGAGCGTTCGTGTGCGCCAGTTAGTCCACCAGGGCGAGCGCGGGGCGCCGGGCGAGCAGGGCGTCGATGTCGAACTCGGTCAGCTCGATGCCCCGGTACGGCACGTTGCGGCGCGGCACCACCCTTCGAACGTCCATGATGCCCCGGTGCGGGGCGCAGAGCGCGGCCGCAGCGGCAGACGGACGAGCGGGAGGTCCGGTCACCGACCTGGCCGGCACAGGTATCCGTTCTGCCTGACGCCATGTCAGAGAAGTCAGCAAGCGGTCAGCAGTCGCACCGGGGCACCGGGCGGCGCCGACGGCCACGACCGTCGGGGTTCAGTCCGTGACGGCCTCTTCGAGGAGGTCGACGGCGTCCGCGAGGGTACGGGGGCGGGCGGTTCCGGCTGGGGCCTGGGTACGGGCCCAGCCGGGGCCGGCGGTGATGACCACCGCCCCGCCGCGGGAGCCGCGCGGACCCCACAGGCCGGCGCCGACCCTGCGCACCAGCTCGCGGTCCGCGGTGTGCCGGTCCTGGGACCAGATCATCACGGCCCCCGGGCCGAGCCGGTGGACGGCGTCGAGCAGGGCCCGGGGCGGGACGGCCGCGCCCAGCATGCGGAACGGGAGGGCGCGTTCGGTCAACGCCGCAGCCGTGGCATCGAGCGGGAGGGTGTGCAGTTCGGTGGGCGTCGCGGCGAGGAGGACCGGCGGCACGGGCCGGGCGGCCACGGGCCCCACGGCCACGCCTCGCAGGACAGCGGCAACGTGCCAGGACAGCAGGTGCTCGACCTCGACGTACTGCTCGCCGTCCGCCGCCCACTTGCGGCCGGCGGCGCGCAGCGCGGGCATCATGACCTCCGTCCAGGCGTCGGTCACGCCGAGCGTGTCGACCGCTTCGCGCAGGATCCTGGCGACCTCCGGCGCATCGAGCCGTACGGCTGCCCGGGCCAGGCCCCGGCATTCGGGGCGTACCGTCCCGACCCGCAGGGCCCGGCTCCCGCCCGGGCCGGGACCGGGGAAGGGGGCAGGACCGGGAACGGGGGCGGGGCCGGGGACAGGGAAGGACGCGGGGGCGGGCCGGGAGGTCGTTCCCGGCCGACGGGGAGCGGGCTGCGGGCCGTCGTCGGGCTCGGCGGCGCTGCGCTCGGCCAGGGCGGCGCGGGCGGCTTCGCCCGGCGGTACCCCGCGGGCGGTCAGGCGGCACATGGCCTCCAGGACGGCGATGTCCCGCCGGCTCCAGCGGCGATGGTGTCCGGCCTCCCGGCGGGCGGGGCCGATGCCGTAACGGCGTTCCCAGGAGCGGACCGTGGTGGGGGACACGCCCAGGCGCCGGGCTACGCCTCCGGTCGGCAGACCCACGTCCTCCATCGGGTCGGAGGGGACGGACGGGCCGCTGCCCCGTGGTCCGGCATCGTGTGCGGCGGACGGGGTCACCATCCCGCGATCCTGCCCACCGCGAACCCCACGCAGCACACCACCAGGACGGCGATCACCAGCAGGGGAATCCAGCTGGGCCAGGCCGTGTGCAACTCGACCGACTCCGGGGTCGAGATGCCCGAGCACGTCGACGCCTCGCATTCCGGCGTCTCGCTGGGAGGGCTCGCGGGGACGGGGCGCTCGTGGGTGGTGGGGATCTGCCGGTCGACGGTCATGACGTCCTCCCGGGGCTGGGACGTTGGCGGTGTTGCGGTGGGGGTGTGCGCCGGATTCCGGTGCTTCAGGGTGTCGGGGCGCGCCGTGTCGGGGCGCCCCGAGTGGATCGACGGCTCCATGGTCGCTCTGTCCGCGTGTTGCGCCCAGTCGCAGCGTTTGTGCAGCGTAGGGAGGGGACGACCGCGCGCCGGTCCGGTAGGCGCTGCCGGGTCGTTCACCAGCCCGCTGTGCCCGGGCCCCCTTTGTACGGGCCGGTGATCTCGCCGGTGATCCACCCGCCGTAGAAGTCGCCCTCCTGTGCGCGCACCGTTTCGCCGTCCACCGTGCAGCGATCCACCCGTCCTGGGTAGAACGCCAGCCTTCCGCTCAACTCCCGGTAGGCGGGCAGCGGTTGGGGGTAGCTCCAGGCCGCGTGCGCCGCTCTGCGCGCTCCGACCCGCACGTCCCAGTACCGGGCCTGCCCCTTCCACTCGCAGACGCTCACCCCTTCGGCCGGAGTGAGGAGTTCGGTGGCCACATCAGCTGCCGGCAGGTAGTACACCGGCGGGTGGCTCGTCTCCAGCACCCGCACGGCCCGTGTGGTGGACGCGACCAGCCGTCCGCCGAACCACACCTCGATCAGTCGGCCACGAGCGGCCCGGACCACCGGCGGACGCGGGTAGTCCCACACCGATTCCAGCTCAGGGTGCGACGCTGTCACGGCCGCGCCCCTACCACGCGACCCGCTCCGGGGACCGACCCGGGGACCAGCAGGGGACGATCGCCGTCGAGCGCGGTCGCGGCCCGGAGCCGGATGAGGCCGTCGCGGATCCGGGTCTTGACGGTGCCCAGCGGCACTCCCACCCGGTGCGCGATCTCCCGCTGCGTGTAACCGCCGTAGTAGGCCAGCACCACCGCCTCGCGCTGCGCCGCGCTCAGGTGCGCGAGGGCGTGCCGGACCCGCTGCCGGTCGAGCGAACGGACCGCCTGCTCCTCCGGCGGATCGCTCTGCACCGGCTCCCAGGCCCCGGCCCGGTGGTCGCGCTCGGCGGACGCCCGCGCGGAACGCACGCGGTCCACCGCCCGGTGGTGCGCGATGGTCAGCACCCAGGTCATCACCGACCCGCGCTCGGACCGGTAGGCGGCGGCGGTCCGCCACACTTCCAGCAGGACCTCCTGGGCGACTTCCTCGGCGTGTGCCGGGCTGCGCAGCAACCGCAGCGCGACCCCGTACACCGGTCCGGCGACCGCGCGGTACAACGCCTCGAACGCGGCGTCGTCGCCGCGGGCCGACAGCTGCAGGAGGCGACGCAGGTCCTCGGCCGCCGGCACCGGGCCGCCGGTGAAGCCTGAACCGCTACCGGTCTTCGTTCGCGCAGTCACACCTTCACGGTGCGACGATTCGACCCCGGAGGCCGAGCCGAAACGTTTGTGCAGCGTTTCGGCGGCAGCACGGCACGACCGGCCCGATTCGTCACCGTCCACGGCAGAGAGGCCTCGCGCCGCGACCACCCGGGACCGGGGCAGGTGGCGTCGACGGCCTGAGCCGGCCCCACCTCTCCGGGCCGGGCCGGCTTCGCCGTGGATCCTGCGGTAGCCCCAGCGAGCCGTTCTCGCGGCGGCGGAGGACTGCGGCCTACTCGGGGCCCGTCGCGGTGTTCGCCGCGGTGTGCGCGATCGCCCGCCGCTGGGCGACCGCGAGCACCAGCGCCGCCGCACCGGCCAGCAGCACCGCCGCGATCACCGCCGTCCACCCGCGCCGGAAGCCGTCCAGCGCGGCCTGCGGGCCGTGCGGTGTGCCGATCAGGCTGACCATCAGTGCCACCCCGACCACCGCGCCGATCTGCCGGGCCATCGTGGTCACCGCGGAGCCGGTGGCGAAGCGCGCGGGCGGCAGCGCGGCCGCGGCGGCGCCGATGAGCGTGGGCAGCACCAGCCCGACGCCCAGGCCGGTGAGCAGCATCCCGGGCAGCAGTTCGGTGGCGTAGCCGGGGTCGATGTCGATCACCGCGGTCCACCAGCCGACGCCGCCCGCGAACAGCAGGGTGCCGAGGGCCGCGAGCCGTCCCGGGCCGAGCCTGCGTACCAGGGCCGCACTGCCCAGGGCCACCGGCGGCACCAGCAGCGGCCCCGGGGCGACGGCCAGTCCGGTGCGCAGCGCCGAGTATCCCCAGGCCTGTTGGCACCAGAGCACCGAGGTCAGCAGCATGCCGGCGAAGGCGACGGTGAAGAGCAGTGCGGCGGTGTTGGCCGCGGCGAAGCTCGGGACCTTCAGCAGCGGAAGCTCGACGATGGGTGCCGGGTGGCGGGCCGAGCGGCCCAGGAACGCACCGGTGAGCAGTGCCGAGACGAGCAGGCCGCCGAGCACCCGGGTGGAGCCCCAGCCCCAGTCGTCCGCCTTGACCAGGGCGACCGCGAGGGCGGCGATGGCGGCGGTGAGCAGCGCCGCGCCGAGGAGGTCGGGCAGCGGTCCCGGCTCCGTGCCGCGCGGCCGGGGCAGCACGCGTGCGCCGGCCACCAGGGCGGCGACGCCGATCGGGACGTTGACGAGGAACACCCAGCGCCAGTCGGCCTCCACCAGCAGCCCGCCGAGCACCGGCCCCAGTCCGGCGGCGATCCCGCCGATCGAGGCCCAGGCCCGGATGGCACCGGCACGCCGGGCCGGGGCGGTGGTGTCGAGGAGCAGCGCCAGCGAGGTGGGCATCAGTGCGGCGGCTCCGGCGGCCTGGACGAGACGGGCGCCGTCCAGCCGGCCCACGCCGGGTGCCAGTGCGCAGAGCGCGGAGGCGACGGTGAAGACCGCCAGCCCGCCGAGGAACACCGTTCGGTGGCCCACCCGGTCGGCCAGCCGTCCGGCCGGGACGAGCAGCGCGGCGAACACGATCGCGTAGCCGTTGAGCACCCAGGAGAGGGTGGCCAGGCTGCTGCCCTGGAAGTACTGCTGCATCGCCGGGAGCGCGACGTTGACGATGAACAGGTCCAGGTTCGCGACGAAGACGGCGGCGGCGACGACCAGGAACGTGGTGCGGCCGCGCGGCGCCGTGGCGGCGGGCCCGACCTGTGGGTTTGATATTCCAACTGTGTCCATGGCGGGGAACGCTAGCGGCAGGGAGTTTGAAAACGCAACCCACTGTGGCAGGCTGACCGCATGACCCCGCCCGCCGCCGCACCGGCACCCGGCCGCCCCTGCTCCATCGCCGCCGCGCTCCAGATCCTCGGCGAGAAATGGGCCCTGCTCGCCGTCCGCGAGCTCTTCTACGGCAACCACCGCTTCGACCTGATCGTCCGCAACACCGGCGCCCCGCGGGACCGCCTCACCGCCCGGCTGCGCGCCCTGGAGGAAGCCGGCGTGGTCGAACGCCGCCCGTACAGCACGCGCCCCCCGCGCTACGAGTACCACCTGACCGAGGCCGGCCGGGACCTCGCCCCGCTCACCCAGGCGCTGCTCGCCTGGGGCGACCGCTGGCTGTCCCCCGAGCCGCCGGTGGTCCTGCACCACCACCCGGCGGAGCACCCCGACCACCCCCTGGACGCGGCCTGGACCTGCCGCACCTGCGGGGAGGAGGTCCGCAATCCGGACGTCGCCATCGCCGTCCGCTCCCCCGGCTGGGACCGCCAGGGACCGACTCCGCCGCCCCCGCTCGACCGCACGCCGCACCCGGAGAACCGGACGCCGCGGACCCCGCACTGACGACCGCCGGCGGTCGGACGGCGCTGCCGGTGTGGTGCTCGGCGCGCCGGGTCCACCGCAACACCCCGGCGCACGCTCCTCACCGGCAGGTACCGGCCGCCGGCCTCCCGCCGGAGCGGCCCTGGCCGCACGTGGCCCGGTAGGCGTCGGCCAGCGACGCGGCCATGGCGTCGATGCCGAACCGCTCGCGCACCGTCGCGGCCCCGGCCGCCGCCATCTCCGCCAGTTCCGGCGCGGGGGTGCGGACCAGGGACCGCAGGCCGTCGGCCAGCCCCCGCACCGATTCGGTGGCCAGCAGTCGTCCGTTGACGCCGTCGCGCAGGTAGTGGGAGGCCCCGCCGCGCCGCGGGGCGGCCACCGGGAGACCCGCTTCCATGGCCTCCAGCACGGCCAGCCCGAACTCCTCCTTGGCGCTGGGGCACACGTACCACGCGGATCCCGGCCGCCCCTGCGCCAACGCCCGCTCCAGCAAGCGGACATGACGGTTCGACAGTGCGGGCCACGAGGCGGCCCGTCGCAGCGCCACCGGGTCCGTCGCCAGGAGCTCGGCGACCCGGCCGCGGACCCCTGCTTCCACACTGGTCGGGTTCGCGGGAGACCCGCCGACCAGCAACAGGGTCGTCCGGTGGTGCAGGCCCGCGAGCAGCCAGGCGCGCACCAGCTGCTCCTGCTGCTTGACGGGGTGGAGCCGCCCCACGCACAGCAGCAACGGCAGCTCGCGGTCGGCGGCATCCAGACCACCGGCGCTCCCACCGCCATCGTAGAGCCGCGCGAGCAGTCCGCGGACGGTCGCCCCGTCGTCCGCGGCAGGCCGGAAGGGGGTGATGCCCTCGGGCTGCACGTGGACCCGCCTGGTCTCCAACTGCGGGAAGTGCGTGCGCAGTTCGTCTGTTCCGGAGCTCCCCGGCATGGCCACCAGCAGGTCGGCTCGGGACACCAGACGGTCGGCGACGAAGACCCGGTGCAGGTCCAGGCGCAGCGCGCGTCCCGCGTCGCCGGTCCGCTCCGGCAGCAGGCCGGCGTGCCGTTCGTCCATCGCGCGGTGGGGGTCGGGGGTGACGGTGAACGCGAGCTTCGCGCCGTGGCGACGGGCGGCCCGGGCGACGGCGAGTGAGGCGTCGTCGGCGAACCTGACGTGCACCATGTCCGGCCGGGCGCCAGGGAGTTCGAAGACCCGGGCGGTCCACCAGGCCAGCGCCGCCTGATGCTCGGCGGCGTTCTCCGGATCGAGCGTTCCCGGCAGGTCCACGGGCAGGCGCACCAGCAGGTGTGCCCGACCCGACCGGCGCACCAGGTCCGCGCGTTCCACCTCCGCGGGCCGGGCCGTGGTCAGGGTGAGGACCCGCGCGACGCGCGCCCCGGCCGTCAAGGCCTCGCCGAGCCCGGTCAGCAGCACGCTCATGCCGCCGCTGAGTCCGGTGCCGGGTTCCTCCAGGCTGCCCAGCAGCATCGACTGCGCGACCACCGGAGATCCCCGGAAGGGCTCGGCCAGGACACCGGACGCGTCCCTGAACCGCCGGCCCGCCGGTGACCCCGGGCGTGCCCGCTCGGCGCACGCGGCCAGCAGGAGCTGCTCGTAGGCGTCCCTCCCCGTGCGGGGAGCCGGCAGCGCGGGACCACCGCCGGGCACTCCCGACAGGTAACGCCACAGTGCGTGGGTCGGCCCTCCACCGGCGGGCTCCAGTGCGACCGCCGCTCCGGGCGACAGCGGCCGCAGGCCGTTCGCGTCCGCCACGTCCAGCAGGAACGCCGTCTCCGCCGGACCGGGATCCGCGAGCAGCCTGCGGCGGATCTCCGCGGTCGCGGTGAGCCCTTCGTCGAAGCCTGCGCTGTGTTCCCAGGCTTCCGCGAGCGCCGTTCGTTCCCACGCCTCCAGGTCGGGCGCCGCGCCCGTGGCGGCCAGCACCCACGCCGGCACGGCGCGTTCGGAGCGTGCGAGCTGTCGCAGCCGCGCCGCGCGCCGGTCCGAGACCGGCAGCACCGCGTCGGGACGGATCCACGAGCCCCCGTACTCGGCCCGTGCCAGCCGCCCGAGCAGGTCACCGCCGGTGACCGCGGCGGCGTCCCGGGCCCAGTGGAACCTGCGCCACGCGGCGAACGCCCCGGCACCCGCGAGATCGATCGGTGGAGTCGCCGCGGCCGTGGCCGGTGTGACGTGGTGGGTCATCGCTCTTCCTCCCATGCCGCCGTACGGTCACGGGCGTTTCGGAGACGGGCGACGCAATGGATTGGATCCGGCGACGCTCCGGCATCGCCCCGTGCCGGTCCAGGGCTGCGGGACTGCGGAACCTCCAGGACCCGAGAACCCAGGGCCGCGGGACCGCGAACGCGCCTCGGGCCGGCGTCCGTGGCGACGCCGGATCCCTGGCATCATCGAAAGCCCCGCGCGCAACGACGCCCCGATGGAGGCCGGCATGACCCGTGTCGTCGTGATCAGCCCGCCCTTCCACTCCCATGCCCGGCCGCTGGCCACGCTCGGCGCCGCGCTGAGCCGGCACGGCGCACGCGTCGACTTCGCCTGCACCCCCGCCTTCGCCGACCTCGCCGCCCGCGGCGGCCTCGGCTTCACCGAGCTGGCCGTCACGCGCAACGCCAACCACGGCATCGCCGAAACCACCCGCCAGGACCGGGCCGAGGCCCACCGCCTGCGCGAGTTCCTCGACGCCACGCACCACGGCCCGGCCGCGACCCTCCTCACCCAGGCCCGCCACCGCGCCGACGACCTGCTCGCCGACCCCGAACGCGTCCTGCGCGACCTCGCCGTCCTCGACGCGCGACTGCGCCCCGACTGGTACCTCGTCGACCAGCTCTCCTACGCGGCGACCCTTGCCCTGCACTGTCTCGGCCTGCCCTACGCCACCTTCTGCCCCGGCCACCCCAGCTATCTGCCGACCGTCCCCGACGCCTACTTCGGCCTGCCGTACGCCTGGCCCGGCGCCCTGCGCCCGGCCCCCGCCGACCTCGCCCGGCTGCGCGGCGCGGCAGCGGCGAACGACGCCGCGTTCACCGCCGCGTTCGCGGACATCGCACGGCGCCACGCCCCCGACCGGCCCGCACCCGGACGGGCCTTCGCCCTGTGCTCACCGCACGCGGTGGTCTTCAACTACCCCCGCCTGCCGTGGCTTCCGCCCGCTCCGGCCGGCCCGGAGGCCCTGTACACCGGCCATCTGCTGCCGCCCGCCGGACCCGAGCCGCTGGACGAGCACTGGCAGGCCGTCCTCGCCCGTCTGACGGCGGACGGACGGCCCTTGGTGCTCGTCGCCCTGGGCACCTTCCTGTCCGCCCGCCACGACGTCCTGGTCACCGCCGCGGCCGGCATCCTCCGGCACACCCCGGCCTCGGTGATCGTGGCCGCCGGCGAACGCGTCGCCGCCGTCACCGGCCACCCCCTGCTGCGCGACACCGCGCCCGAACGGCTGCACGTCGCCCCGGCCGTCCCGCAACAGGAACTGCTCCCGCGCGCCGCCGCCATGGTCCACCACGGCGGCAACAACTCCTTCACGGAGTGCCTGCACGCCGGCGTGCCCGCACTCGTACTGCCCTTCTCCAGCGACCAGTTCGCCATCGCGCACGACGCCGAACGCGCCGCCGCGGCGCTGTGCCTGGACCCCAACACGCTCACGCCCGAGGCCGCCGGCCGGGCCGTCGCCGCGCTCCTCGCCGGACAGGCCCGCGGCACCGCGGCGCTCGGCGCCGGGCTGCGCCCGTACGGCCCCGGGTGGGCCGCCGCCGGTCTCCTGCGGCGCATGCCCGCCCGTCCCTGAAACCTTCGCCACCGGCCCGGCCACCGCGCGGACCGCTGCGACCGGCACCCGCCGGGCCACCGCGACCAGGCGACGCACCAACGCTGCGACTGGCCCGGTCCGGGCATCGCCCCCCAGGATGGAGAGGCAGGGACGATCGCGATACAGCCCCCGTGGAGGGTCATCATGCGCACGGCTCCGGACGGTCCGCGGTGAACGGGGATCCGCACGGTCCGACGGCGGTTCCGGCTGCGGGGCTGTTCACGCCGGACTCGGTGTCCTGGACCGTGCACGCCGACCCGTCCATGGTCCTGGGCGGTCTGCGGGCCCTGCTCCTCCAGGCGCTGCACCCTCTCGCGATGGCCGGTGTGGCGCAGCACTCCGCGTTCCGTGCGGACCCGTGGGGCCGGCTCTACCGGACGGCCCACTTCGTCGGCGCGGTGACGTACGGCACGGGCGGCGAGGTCCGCGAAGCGGTCGACCGGGTCCGGCTGATCCATGCGCACGTCCGCGGGACCGATCCGGAAACGGGCCTGCCCTACCGGGCCGACGACCCCGCACTGCTGACCTGGGTCCACTGCGCGGAGGTCGGCTCGTTCCTGACGGCGGCCCGGCGCGGCGGGCTGGCCCTGAGCGACGCCGACGCCGACGGCTACCTCGCCGAGCAGGCGCTGGTGGCGCGCCTGATCGGCGTCCCCGAGTCCTTCCCGGTCCCCTCCAGCGTGGCGGAACTGGACGCCTACACGGCCTCCGTCCGCCCCCTGCTACGGGTGACCCCCGCCGCTCGGGACGCGATGCGTTTCGCCACGATGCCGCCGCTGCACGGCTGGGCCCTCCTCGCGAGCCCGCTCCTGCCGGCCTGGACCGCCCTGGTCGGCTGCGCGGTCGGCCTGCTCCCGGCCTGGGCCCGGCGCCTGTACGGTCTGCCCGGCTGGCCGGCTACCGACCACCTGGCGACGGCCCAGGCCAGGCTGATCCGGCACGCGGCCCTGCGGCTGCCACGGTCCTGGCGTGAAGGCCCCCATCTGGCCGCCGCCCGCCGGAGGCACGACCCGGCCCTCTGGAGGGCGCCCCGCGAGAACGCCGGAAGCCCGTGACGGGCTCCGTGACGGGCCACGCCACACCACACCGAGCCATCCACGGACGCGTCCGCGACGAACAGAAACGCGAGGAGACCTGATGATCACCGTGGAACGCGCCATGGTCGTCGACCGCCCCGCCGGGGAAGTGCTGCGCTATCTGGCGGACTTCGGGAACACCACGGAGTGGGACCCGGGCACCGAGAGCTGCGTGCGCCTGGACTCCGGTCCCGTGGTGGCCGGAGCGCGCTGGCGCAACACCTCGCGGTTCAGGGGGCGGCGGACCGAACTCGACTACCGCCTGGAGGAGTACCGGCCCGACCGACTGCTCTTCGTCGGCCGGAACCGCACCGTCACGGCCACCGACGACCTCACGCTCCGCGCGTCCGAGGGACGCACACTGCTGGTCTACCGCGCGTCGCTGCGGTTCAACGGCCCGGCACGTCTCGCCGCACCGTTCCTGCGGGCCGAGTTCGAGCGCCTCGCCGACGCGGTGGCCGGCCGGCTCCCCCTGGTGCTCGCGAGCCGCTGACCGACCGTCCGGGCGATCACGGTTCACCGCCCCCGGCGCCCCGGGCGTCACTTCTGTGACGCGGCCGGGGATCCGGAGGACGCCGCCCCACTTGTCGCGCGTAGAAACGTTCTTCCGCCGTACGTCTGGCAGTTGCTCGGCACGGACGGTAGGGATCTGGTAGCGCTGCTAGAACCTCAGCGCCCGACCTTTCCCGTCCGTGGTCACACCGCCGGGCCACGAGCCCGGACGGTGGTCAGGAGTAAGCCTCATGCGGAGCACCCCGATTCCCCGGATCACCCCGAGAATGCCGCGCGTGCGGCGCCGGACGCTGGCAGCGGCCTCGGCCGCGGCCGTGGTGGCGGCGCTGGTGGCGCTGCCCGGCGGCGTGGCGCAGGCGGTGTCGCCCGACATCGTGATCAGCCAGGTGTACGGCGGTGGCGGCAACTCCGGCGCCCCGTACGCCAACGACTTCGTCGAGCTGTACAACCGCGGCACCGCGCCGGTGTCGGTCACCGGGTGGACGGTGCAGTACGCCTCGGCCGGCGGTTCCAGCTGGTCGCGGACCACCCTCTCCGGGACGATCGCGCCCGGGCACCACTTCCTCGTCCAGGAGGCCGCCGGGGCCGGCGCGGGCGCCGCGCTGCCGACGGCGGACGCCACCGGCACGATCGCCATGTCGGCCACCTCCGGCAAACTCGCCCTCGTCACCAACGGAACCGCGCTGACCTGCGGTTCGGGCTGCGCGAGCCAGCCCGGGGTGAAGGACTTCGTCGGCTACGGCAGCAGCGCCGGCTCCGCCGAGGGCTCGCCGACCGGCAACCTGTCGAACACCACCGCCGCCCTGCGCGCGGGTGGCGGCGCCACCGACACCGACAACAACGCGGCGGACTTCGCGATCGGCGCGCCCGCGCCGCGCAACTCCTCCACCGGCGGGGGCGGCAGCCCCGGCGGCACCCGGATCCACGACGTCCAGGGCGCCGCCCGCACCTCCCCGCTGGCCGGCAGCGCGGTCAGCGCCGTGCCCGGCGTGGTGACGGCCGTCGGCCCCAACGGTTTCTGGTACCAGGACCCGCAGCCCGACAGCGACCCCGGCACCAGCGAGGGCATCTACGTCTACACCACGAGCGCGCCCTCGGTCGCGGTGGGCGACTCGGTCACGGTGAGCGCCACCGTCAGCCAGTACCGACCGGGCGGCACCGGCGGCACCACCAACCTGTCGATCACCGAACTGACCGCCCCCACCGTCACGGTGGTCGCCCACAACACGCCGCTGCCCGCTGCCACCCTGGTCGGCCCGGGCGGGCGGATACCCCCGTCCGCGGTCATCTCCGGCGTCACCTCCGGCGACGTCGAGGCCGCGGGGAACTTCCGGCCCACCACCGACGGCCTGGACTTCTGGGAGTCCCTGGAGGGCATGCGGGTCGAGATCGACGACGCGGCGGTGGTCGGCCCGTCCAACAAGTACGGCGAGGTCCCGGTCGTCCCGCAGGGCAGCACCACCCGCACCAACCGGGGCGGCATCCTGCTGCAGGCCAACGACGGCAACCCGGAGCGGGTCGTCCTCGGGAAGGCGCTCGCGCCCACCCCGACCGCCAACGTCGGCGACACCCTGACCGGCGCCACCGTCGGCGTCCTCGACTACGCCTTCGGCGACTTCACCCTCCAGGTCACGGCGACCCCGACGGTCACCTCCGGCGGCATCGCCCCCGAGGTCACCGCCACACCGACGGCCGGTCAACTCGCCGCCGCCACCTTCAACGTGGAGAACCTCGCCCCGTCCGACCCGCAGAGCAAGTTCGACGGCCTCGCGGCGGGCATCGTCACCAACCTGCGGGCGCCCGACCTGGTCGCCCTGGAGGAGATCCAGGACAACAGCGGCGCCACCGACGACGGCACGGTGAGCGCGACCCAGACCCTGGCCAAGCTCACCGCGGCGATCACCGCGGCCGGCGGCCCCGCCTACTCCTACCGCGAGATCGACCCGGTGGACGACCAGGACGGCGGGCAGCCCGGCGGCAACATCCGCCAGGTGTTCCTGTTCCGCACCGACCGCGGCCTCTCCTTCACCGACCGCCCCGGCGCCGGATCCACCACCGCCGACTCCGTGGTGAACGCGGGCGGCACGCCCCAACTGGCCTACTCCCCCGGGCGGATCGACCCGACCAACGCGGCCTGGAACTCCAGCCGCAAGCCGCTGGCCGGCGAGTTCCGCTGGAACGGCAAGCCGGTCTTCGTGATCGCCAACCACTTCAACTCCAAGGGCGGCGACCAGCCCCTCTTCGGCCGCTACCAGCCGCCGGCGCACCCCTCGGAGAGCCAGCGCCACGACCAGGCGACGGCGGTGAAGGGCTTCACCGACCAGATCCTGGCCGTCGACCCGAACGCCTCGGTCATCGTGCTCGGCGACCTCAACGACTTCGAGTTCTCGCAGACCGCCGACATCCTCACCGCCGGCGGCTCGCTCACCGACCTGCCGCGCACCCTGCCGCTGCCCGAGCGCTACACCTACGTGTACGAGGGCAACTCCCAGGTGCTGGACCACATCCTGATCTCCGGCTCGCTGGCCGCGACGGCGTACAGCTACGACATCGTGCACATCAACAGCGAGTTCAGCGCGCAGCTCAGCGACCACGACCCGCAGGTGGTGCGCATCCCGCTGCCGTAACGGGCACGGGCACGGGCACGGGCTCCACGGTGCCGGAACCCGCGGTTCCGGTGCTCACGGTGCCGGTCTCCCCCGCTCGTGGGGAGGCCGGCACCGGCGGTTCCGCGGCCCGCCCGGCGGACGGCCGCGGAACCCGGCGGCCCGGCTACTCCGGGAGCAGTTCGGCGGCGCGGTCGGCGACCTCGTGGTGCAGGGCGTCGCGCACGGCCCGCACGGCGGGGTGGGTGACCGCCTCCCGCCGCACGGCCAGCGTGATCGGCAGCCGGATGTCGACCTCGTCGGCCAGCAGCCGCCGCAGCCCGGACCGGACGGTGAGGAAGGCCGGCAGCACGCCGATGCCGGCCCCCAGCCGGGCGGCTTCGAGCTGGGCGAAGACGTTCGTGGAGGAGAACGCCGGGGTGATGCCCGGCAGATGGCGTTCGATGTCCAGGTCGCCGACCTGGAGCATCGACTCGATGTAGAAGATCAGCGCGTGCTCCCGCAGGTCGGCGACCGTCGCGGGGGAGCCGCACCGCGCGAGGTACTCGTCGCTCGCGTACAGCCCCAGCGCGTAGTCGGTGAGGTGCTCGGTCACCAGCCGGCTCCGCGGCGGCCGGCCGATCGCCAGGGCGAGGTCGAAGCCCGCCGGGCGTACGGTCAACTGCCGAGTAGCGGTGATGAGTTCGATCTGCAGGCCGGGGTGGCAGCGGCGCAGCCGGGCCAGTGCGGGGGTGACGACGCGGGTGCCGAAGCCGTCCGGGGCGCTCACCCGGACGGTGCCGTGCAGCGACGGCGCGTCCTGGCCGGACACCGCGTCGACCACGTGGACCAGGGCGTCCTCGATCGCGCGCGCACTCTGCGAGACGGCCCTTCCGGCCTCCGTCAGGGCCCAGCCCTCCGCGCCGCGTTCCATCAGCCGCACGCCGAGGCTGCGCTCCAGCGCGGTGATGCGGCGGGACACGGTGGTGTGGTCCACGCCGAGCGCGTCGGCCGCGGCGACCAGGCGCCCGGTGCGGGCGACCGCGAGCAGGTAGCGGAGGTCGTCCGCGCGGAGCCGGCGCGGATCGAGCCTGCTGCCGCCCTCCGCCCGCGCCGCCGACGGCGACGGCGACGGCGACGGCGGCGGCGGCGGCGGCGGGCCCGGATCCCCGCCCACCGGGCGGGAACGCGGGTGCACGGGAGCAGGGTATCTGCATTTCCGCACACCGGGTCTGCACGATTGGCGATTGAACGCACAACTCTCCGGCGTCACAGTCGAACCCCGAACCGCCCCGGCCGGAGCCCCGACCGCCGCTCCCCACCGTCGAGAGGTCCTCCATGGTTGCCAGCCTTGCCCTGCCCCGGATCCTGCGCGTCGGGTCCGGCGCCGCCGAGGAGTTGGGCGACGTCCTCGCGGGGCTGGGGCTGAGCCGCCCCCTCCTCGTCACGGACGCGTTCCTGGTCGGGACCGGTGCCGCGGAGCGCCTGACGGCGACGCTCCTCAAGGCCGGGCTGCACCCGCGGGTGTTCTCCGACACCGTGCCCGACCCGACCACCGCCTCGCTGACCGCCGGTCTGGAGGCCCTGCGGGAGCACGAGGCGGACTCCGTCGTCGGGTTCGGCGGCGGCAGCCCGATGGACAGCGCCAAGGCCCTCGCCCTGCTCGGCGTGCAGGGCGGCCACATGCGCGACTACAAGGCGCCGCGCGTCAACCGCGGTCCGGCGCTGCCGGTGATCGCGGTGCCCACCACCGCCGGCAGCGGGTCGGAGGCGACCCAGGTCACCGTCATCACCGACAGCGCCACGGACGAGAAGATGCTCTGCCTGGGCCCGGCGTTCCTGCCGCTCGCCGCCGTGGTCGACGTGGAGCTGACCCTGTCGATGCCGCCCCGGCTGACCGCCGACACCGGCATCGACGCGCTCACCCACGCCGTCGAGGCGTACGTGAGCCGCAAGGCCAACCCCTTCTCCGACAGCCTCGCCCTCACCGCGATCGGCAGCATCGGCCGCCACCTGCGCCGCGCCTACGAGGACGGCTCGGACCTCCGGGCCCGCGAGGCCATGATGCTCGCCGCGACCCAGGCCGGGATGGCCTTCTCGAACTCCAGCGTCGCCCTCGTGCACGGCATGAGCCGCCCGATCGGCGCGCACTTCCACGTCGCCCACGGGCTGTCGAACGCGATGCTGTTCCCGGCGGTGACCGCGTTCTCCGTGCACGCGGCGCCCGGCCGTTACGCCGACTGCGCCCGCGCGCTGGGCGCCGCGACCGCCGCGGACTCCGACGAGGCGGCCGCCGACCGGCTCGTCGAGGCGCTGCGCGACCTGTGCCGCGACCTGGAGGTGCCCACGCCCCGGGTCTACGGCATCGACCCGGACGCCTGGGCCCGGCTGACGCCCCTCATGGCCGAGCAGGCGCTGGCGTCCGGCTCCCCCGCCAACAACCCCGTCGTGCCCACCGCCGGACAGATCCAGGACCTCTACGCCCGGATCTACGGCTGAGCGCCCACACCCGAACGGCGTGCGCCCAATCCTTCCGCGGGACGAAGGCGATCGATCCCTTCGCGAACGTCGGGAAAGGGTGCTCCCGGCCTTGGTGAGGATGACCGCGCCCTCCGCCGGGAGGACCTGTCCGACGATCAGACCCTCCAGGTACTGGGCGGGGTCGTCGTCCAGCGGGAGCTGGCGGCCGAACGGCGCGATGCCGAAGCCGCGCAGCCGCACCTCGGAGACGAGCTTCTGGGCCTGCTGCCACTCCGCCGCGCCTTTGTGACGACCTGTCAATACGACTCGCCGACCTCGCCGACCTCGCCGACCTCGCCGACCTCGCCGACCTCGCCGACCTCGCCGACCTCGCCGAGCTCTGGCGATCCTGCCGGGGCGGGTCAGGAGGTCAGCAGGTCCTCCAGGCCGCCGGCCCAGTCGATCCGGGTGTGTTCCGACCCGGCCGGGACGAGGTCGGTGGTGGCGGTGACGAAGCGGTCGACCTCCGCGGCCGAGGTCGCGAGCAGGGCGACGCCCTCGTTTCCGGCGAGGGCGATGAGCAGCCTGGTGTCGTCGAACGGCGTGACGTGGACGTCGCCCTCGCCCACCGGCCTGTGGATGCCCGCCGTCAGCAGGTCGCGTGAGATCGTCCAGACCGCGTCCGCCTGGAACGTGCTGAAGTCCAGGTCTATCGCGTAGGGGTCGTCGGGCCGGTAGGACCAGGCCACGTCCAGGTCCCGGCTGTGTTCGTCGCCGGTCATCAGCTGCATGGCGATCCGGGCGGTGAGACGTTCCATCGAACGGGGTCCCTTCCTCGGGGGTGCTTCGCTTCCTCGGAGTTCGCCGTCGCGAGTCCGTCACTGCGGGTCCGTCACTGCGGGTCCGCCACGCGGGTCCGCCGCTCCGAGTGTGCCGTCCCGGTGGGTGGGCCGGTGGACCCGTCCGCATTTCGTCTCCACGATCCACACCCCATCCCGACTCCTCCGCCCGCCGGACCCGCCGCCGCCTCCGTGGTCACGGCCTCGGCCGCCGCCTCGGCACCCCCGCGGTGACCGGCCGCCGACGGTGTGAGAGAGTCGGCGGCCCGAACGCGAGGAGACGCCGATGTACGGGAACGGACCCGGGAGCACGGACGGCCCGGCCGGCGGCGGCCGGGTCCTGGTGGTGGACGACGACGCGGCGATCCGGCGCACCCTGGAGCGCGGCCTGCGCCTCAGCGGGTTCACCGTCGCGCTGGCCGAGGACGGCGAGACGGCGCTCGCCCGGCTGCTGCCCGCCGCACCGGACACCCCGGAGGCCCGGACGCCGGCCGCGACGGACGTCCTGGTGCTCGACGTCTCGATGCCCGGCCTCAGCGGCGCCGAGGTCTGCCGGACCCTGCGCGCCAGGGGCGACGACCTCCCGGTCCTGATGCTCTCGGCGCTGGACGAGCCCGCCGACCGGGTGGCCGGTCTGCAGGCCGGGGCGGACGACTACCTGGTGAAGCCGTTCGCCCTGGAGGAGTTGGTGCTACGGCTGCGCGCCCTGCTGCGCCGCCGCCCGCCGCAGCCCACCGACCGGGTGCTGGCCGGCCCGCTGGCGATCGACCCGGCCACCCGGCAGGCCCACCTCGACGGCCGCGAACTGCGGCTCACCCGGCGGGAGTTCGAGCTGCTCACGCAACTCGCCAGGAACGCCGGCCTCGTGCTCTCCCGCGAGCTGCTGCTCGAACGCGTCTGGGGCTACGACTTCGACGTGCGCAGCGACGCCGTGGACACCTTCGTCAGCTACCTGCGGCGCAAGCTGGAGGCCGACGGCCGGCCCCGGCTGATCCACACCGTCCGGGGCGTCGGCTTCGTGCTGCGGCTGCCCGGCGGGAACGGGTAGCGGCCGCCGTGAAGCTCTCCACCCGGATCGCCCTGTGGGCCGCCGTCGTCGTGCCGCTGCTGGTGGTGCTGGCCGGGCTGCTCCTGCTGCCGCTGGTCGGCCGCGACCTGCGGCACCAGCAGGACGCCCGGCTCGCGGACCGGGCGGCCGCCGTCCTGCCGAGCGTGCGCGCGCTGGTGACCGCCGACACCCGGGGCCGGCCGAAGGTCGAGCAGAACCAGCAGCGCAAGGTGCTGGACGCCGCCCTCGACTCGGGCGTGCGGGTCACCGCCCAGGACGGCACCGTGCTGCTGGCGGTCGGCCCGCAGCCCGCCGACGACCCGGCCTTCCCCACCGCGCCGGGCGGGCCGACCACCGTCCGCGACCAGGGCGCGACCTGGCGGGTGCTGACCGTCCACGTCTCCGGCAGCGGGGCCAACGGCGGCAGCGGCACGCTCTGGGTCAGCGAGCCGGGCGGCCTGGCCGGGACCCAGACCGCGGCGGTGCGCCGCCGGGTCCTGCTCGTCGCGGCGGTCGCCGCACCGCTCGCCGCCCTGATCGGCTTCGCCCTCGCCGAACGCGCCACGGCACCGCTGCGCCGGCTCAGCCGCCGCGCGTCGGAACTCGACCCGGCCGCCGCCCACGGCACGGGCGGCTCGGGCACCGGGGGCGCGGACACCGGGAGCGAACCGGGTACCGGCGTTCCGACCGGCAGCCCGACCGGCGCGTCCTTCACCGCCGAGCGCAGCGGCACCGCCGAGGTGGACGAACTCGCCGCCGCCCTCGCCCTGTTGCTCTCCCGCTACGACGAGCAGGCACTGCGCACCGCCCAGGCACTGGAGACCGCGCGCTCGTTCTCCGCCGCCGCCTCGCACGAGCTGCGGACGCCACTGATGAGCCTGCGCACCAACCTGGACGTGCTGGCCGCCCACCAGGACCTCCCGCCCGCTGAACGGGCCGAGATCGTGGCCGAGTTGCGCGACGACCACACCCGGCTGCTGGACCTGCTCACCGCCCTCGGCACGCTCGCGCGCGGCGACCTCGTCGAGGTCGACTCCTTCGGCCCGGTCGACCTCGCCGACCTCACCGACGCAGCCGCCGCCGACGCCCGGCGCCGGCACCCCGCAGCCGAGTTCACCGTCGAACTCCCGCCGGAACTCCGGCTGTTCGGCTGGGAGCCGGGGCTGCGGATCATGCTGGTCAACCTACTGGTCAACGCCGCCGTGCACGGACGCGGCGGGCCGCAGCGGAGCGAACCGGCCCGGGTGACGGTCCGGCTGGCCCCGGCGGGCACGGTCGCCCTGCTCACCGTCGACGACGCGGGGCCCGGCATCCCGCAGGGCGAGCGCGAGGCGGTCTTCCACCGCTTCCACCGCCGCCGCGACAGCCCGGGCTCAGGACTCGGGCTCACCCTGGTCGCCCAACAGGCCGCGCTGCACCGGGGCACCGCCCGGATCACCGAGCCGCCCGGCGGGACCGGCTGCCGGGTGGAGGTCCGCCTGCCGCTGCCGGACACCGACGCGCCGACCCTCCGGCTCCCGGCCCGGCGGGACTGGATCACGGGCGAGGAGCGCTGAGGGCCGACGGGCACGCGCGGCCGACGGACGTGCGCAGTCGGCGGGCGTCCGTTCCACAGGGAATCCACAAGAAGCCGTCCTACGCTCCCGGCAACCGGGCCGGACCGGGCCCGCACCCACCGGCCCGGTGCCCGAGACCGTCCACGGCAGAAAGGGACGCCCATGTCCGCCAACCGCACGTCCGTCAGCCGCAGGGCCGCAGCCCTCGGCGCCCTCGCCCTCGCCGGCTCGCTGCTCGCCGCCGCCCCCGCCCAGGCCGACGGGGCGGGCGGCTCGCCGTCCGCCGCCCCCTCCGCCGCCCCGGCGGCCGGCTCCACGCCCACGGGTGACGGCGCGAAGGCCATCTGCAAGCGGCTGCCGAAGACCCAGCAGCACGTCACCAAGGCGCTCACCCGGCTGAACGGCGACGCCACGGTGAGCGGCTCGGTCGCCCGCCTGCAGCAGCGCGCCGACAACGCGAAGGCCGCCGGCCACACCGAGATCGAGAAGCTCCTCAACGACCGGCTCACCGCCCGCAAGAGCCTGGTCACCACGCTGCAGACCCGCCAGACCGACCTCGGCTCCGTCGCCACCTGGTGCGCCGCCCACGACCAGGGCGCGTCCAAGTGAGCCGCCGCCCGGCCGCCGTCCTCGCGGCTCTCGCCCTCGCCGGGGCCGCCCTGCTCACCGCCTGCGGCCCGGCCGGACACCCGGCCTCCGGCGCCGCCGACAGCAGCCAGGTCCAGGACATGCAGCACAAGCTCGACGCCGCCGACAGCGCGGCCTCCCAGGCCGACAGCGACGCGGCAGCCGACGACAACTGACGAGCGCCACCCGCCCGCCGATCCGACAGCCCGGACGAGGGGGCCGGGCTGTCCCCCACCCCCACCCCCTACCACCCGTCGGGACGGCCCCGACCGCTCAGGCCGCACCGGCCGGCTGTTCGGCGTCGCCGAAGCGGGCCAGGGTCAGGGCGCCGGCCACGGCGGCCGCGAAGCCCAGGACGGCGACCGGCGTCAGGTCGTGCCGGGTGCGGTCGCCGAGGACGAGCACCCCGACCACGGCCGGGCCGAGCGTCTCCCCCAGCACCATCGCGGCCGTCGCGGAGGTCACCGACCCGTGCTGCATCGCCCAGGTCAGCGCGGCGAACCCGCCGATCCCCGCCACCGCGACCGCGTACGCCGAAGGCTCGGTCAGCAACTGCGGCAGCCTCGGCTCCGGCAGCACCCGCACCGCGACCCCGACCACCCCGAACTGCAGGCCCGCCACCAGCCCCAGCAGCGGGGCCCGGCGGGTCCCGCCGTACCGCACCACCGCCCAGCCCGCGCCGAGCAGGGCCGCCGTGATCAGCAGCACCCCCAGCCGCAGCACGTCACCGCCCGTCCCGTGGCCGTTCCGCCCGGCGGTGAGCGCCAGCAGCAACAGTCCCGTGCACACCGCCGCCACCCCGGCCCACTCGCTGCGCCGCAGCCGCACCCGCAGGACGCGGGCCGCCCCGACGGCCGTCACGGCGAGCGCGGAGGCCAGCGCCGCCTCGACCACGTAGAGCGGCAACCGCTCCAGGGCGACGAGTTCGGCGGCGAACCCGCACATGTCCATCCCCACGCCCACCAGGAACGGCCACTGCCGCAACGCCCCGGCCAGCGCGGCGGCTTCACCCGCGTCCGGGGCCGTCGCCGGAACCGGCGCGGGATCTGTCGCCGAACCCGGCGCGGGATCTGTCGCAGAGCCGGTCGCAGGGCCCCGCGCCGGACCCGTTCCGGCGGCACGCCGGGCTCCGAGCGCCTGCAGCACGGTGGCCGACCCGGTGAGCAGCGCGGCCAGGAGGGCGGACAGCAGGCCGATAACCATGGCCCGACCGTACGGCCCCGGCCCCGGCCCGGTCACCTGGCACGCCGCCGGCCCGCCCACGGACGACCGGGCCCGGAGGCCTCGGGGTCCCCCTGACCACCCGGCCCGCCAAGCCGCCCGACCGCCCGGCCACCGCTCCGAAGCGCGGCGCCGGGTCGGCCGCGGGACGGCACGGGCCGGTCAGCGCTCCAGGTGCGCGCGCAGCAGGTTGGGGTCGGTGCGGGTGAAGTAGGCCGCGCTGGCGACGTGGACCGCCCCGCCGCGCACGGCCACCGAGGTCGGGTTGGACAGGCCGTCGCCCGCCGCGAGGACGGTGTGGTGACTGCCGTCCGCCGCCACGTACACCGCCTCGCTCGCCGGGTTCAGGGCCGCGATCAGGGCGTCGCCGCGCCCGGTGAAGGCGAAGTCGTCGATGCCCGCGAGCCCGCTCGCCCGGACCTCGGCCGGCCCGGCCGCACCGCCGTCGCCGATGGGGATGCGCAGCAGCGCGCCGGTGTCGGTGTTGCTCACCCAGACGGCGCCTCGGTGCAGCTTGAGGCCGTTGGCGCCGATCGCGGTCACCGGCTTGAGCAGGGCGTCGTCGGACCAGGTCGTGGCGGTACCGCCGTCCACCGGGATCGCGAAGACCACGCCGAGGACCGAGTCGGCGGTGTAGAGGCGGCCCTCGTGCTCGTCGAGGGCGAGGCCGTTGGGGAAGCCGGTCGCGGGCAGCGCGGCGATCCGCGCGGGGGTGCCGCCGGGGCAGAGCCGCCAGATGCCCTGCAGGTCGTCGGTGCCGGTGGCGTAGCCGACGTAGAGGGTGCCGTCGTGGGCGCGGGCGATGCCGGTGACGAGCGCGGCACCGATGACCGGGGTGGCCGGGTTCGCGGGGGCGGGCAGGGTGGCGAGGACGGTCAGATGGCCGTCGGTGTCGACCCGGCCGATCTGCCGGGCGAAGGACAGGGTGAGGTCGGCGGAGCCGTCCGGTTCGAGGGCGATGTTCTCGGGCTGCTGCCCCTGGGCGAGATCGAAGTGGGCGACGATCCGGGGGTCGGACAGCGGCGGCGCGACGGCGACGGCCGGGGTCGCGGCCAGCAGGGCGAGGGCGGTGCAGACCGCGGCGGCGAGGCCGGTGGCCCTGCCGGTGCGGGGCGATCGGCGGGCTGGCGCGAGCAGGCGGGGCACGGTCTCTCCTTGATCGACGGGGTGGCGACGGTCGCCTGCCCGCCAGCAGAACACTCCTGACCGTGCGTCACCCACGATCGGCTGCCGCGCCCGCGGCGACGTCCCCCGGTCGGCCGCCCCGCCCGGGCGGCGGGGCGCGTCCCACGGCGGTGCACCGAACACATGTCGTGACGTGCCCCTGTCTAGTTCGCTCGCGTCCCGGTGTGATGGGATGTGCGCTCACGGGGAGATGACCGCTGGTGGGGGTGGTGTGTGTGAGGCGCAACGGACGACCGTCGGGACTTGACGGGGACGCGGCGCACCTGGTCGCTGTCGGACTGGTCCGGCTGGGCGCGCAGGAGTGGTCGGGCGCGGCGGGCGGGGCCCCGGCCTGGCTGGGCGGCCTACGGGCGGCCTCCTTCGCGGACGCCTGGCTGGCGTTCGGCGATCCGGCCGAAGGCGGACTGCGGGTGCCGGCGACGGCGGCGCTGCGGGCGGTGGCCGGACGAGCGGCGAAGCTGGTCGTCGAGTCCTGCGCGGGGGACGGGCCGACGGCCCTGGAGTGGCTGGGGCAGCGGTCGGCGGAGGCTCGCGAACAGGCGCGGCGCGACGGCGTGCCGCACCCGGCGGAGCCCTGCGCGCTGACCCTGGTGTGGCACGGCGTCCAGGCACTGGCCGCCGGGGAGGAGCCGGCCGGGGACGAACCGGACGACTCGGACGACACCTGCGAGCAGGACGAGCCGACCGAGCTGTCCCACGGCCGGCGCATCGATGAACGGGTCGAGGCGTACGTACGGGAGCGGCACCGCCGCCAGGACACCCTGGCACTCGTACTGGGCTGCACCCGGATCGCGGCGGCCGCGCTGGTCGAGCTGTGCGACGGCGATCCGGTGCGGGTGTGCGGGTGGCTGGAGGAGGACGCGGCCCGCGCCATGCCGCGCGTCGGGCCGGTACCGCTGTGGGTGCCGGGACGGCCCTGGCAGCCGGCGGGCTGACCCGGGCGGCCCGCACCGCCGGCTGGGCGCCGACCGTGTCAGGCGGCGCCCAGCCGGCGGGCGGCCTCGGTCATGGCCGGGCCCAGGGGGAGGTCGAGGCGGAGCGCGGCGAGGTCGTCGCCTCGGGTGGCGCCCTGGTTGACGATGGCGACGGGCAGCTGTGCGCGGGCGGCGCGACGCACGAAGCGCAGCCCCGACAGGACCGTGAGCGAGGAGCCGAGGACCACCAGCGAGCGTGCGGTGTCGACCAGGTCGTAGCAGTGGTCGACCCGGGTGGCGGGCACGTTCTCGCCGAAGAAGACCACGTCCGGCTTGAGCACCCCGCCGCAGTCCGCGCAGGGCGCGACCCGGAAGCCCGCCACCAGGTCCGGCGGCAGCTGCGCGTCGCCGTCCGGGCGCAGCACGGCGTCGGGGCGACGGAAGCCCCGGTTCAACGCGTCGAGGCGCTGGTCGAGTTCGGCCCGTGAGCTGGTGCGCCGGCAGTCGAGGCAGACCACCCGGGCGAGTCCGCCGTGCAGTTCCACGGCCTCGCGGGTGCCGGCGGCGTGGTGGAGCCCGTCGACGTTCTGGGTGATGACCGCCGTGACGTGCCCCGAGCGGCACAGCCGCTCCACCGCGCGGTGGCCGGCGTTCGGCCGGGCGCGGGCGAAGGCGGGCCAGCCGGTGTGGCTGCGGGCCCAGTAGCGGCGTCGGGCGGCCTCGCTCACGGTGAACTCCTGGTAGGTCATCGGGGTGCCGCTGCGGCGGCGGCCGGTGGCGCCCCGGTAGTCGGGGATGCCGGACTCGGTGGACAGGCCGGCCCCGCTGAGCACCACCGCACCGCGCCGGCCCAGCAGCCGGACGAGGCCCGCGACGTCCGCGAGGCCTCCGACGTCCGCGAGTCCGTCCCGGCCCGACGACCCGGCCGGGCGCTCCGAGGCCTCGGGGACGTCCGAGGCAGTGGGTTCCGACGCGTCCATACCGCCGAGGGTAACCCCGTCGCCGGGGGACGCCGCCGGGCGGCTACCCGCCCTCCACGGCGAAGGCGGCGATCCGCGCCAGGGCGGGCCGCCAGCCGTCCGTGGTGTCCACGACCAGGCAGGGGAGGTCGAGCGCGATCGGCTCCCACGACTCGATCGGCCGCTCCCCCACCGCGATCCGGCGCAGGAGCTCGGCGTCCGCGTGGACGGCCCGCGAGGGCAGGTCGGCGGCCCTGCGCGCGATGCGCCGGCGGGCGAGTTCGGGGTCCACGACGCAGCGCACCACGCGGATGTCGGCCAGGTCCGCGAGCGGCTGCAGGCCGGGCCGCCACAGGCGGTCCTGGAAAGCCGCCTCCGCCACCAGGTTCCTCCCCGCCGCAAGGTGCCCGCCGATGGAGCGGAAGAACGCGTCCAGTGTCCTCGGGTCCAGGGTGCCGCCGGGTTCCGGGGCACCGACAGGTCCACGGGCAGGGGCGTCGGCGGCCATCCGCTCCTTGATCTCGTCCCGGCAGACCGCCGGCCACCCGAGCGCTCCGGCCAGGGCGTGCGCCAGCGTGGTCTCGCCCGCCCCGGGCGGGCCGCTGACGGCGACCAGCACCGGGCGCCGGTCCGCACCGTACGGGTCCGCACCAGGTGGAACCGCGCCGCCGGAGGTCCTGCCGTACGAGGTCACGTCACGGGATTCTGCGCCGACCGGCCGCCGCCCGCCACCTCCCCTGTCGGTGGCGGACGGCGGCATCGGTGGTCGGTCCAGTTGACCCGCTCCCAGCTGTGCGCACCCGACGTCGAGGTGTACGAGGAAGGGCCACCGGTGTACAAAACCGTGTCGGTCTTGTACAGCCGACCGCGAAGGCCCCCGTGCGCCCCTTCGACTCCTCCGCCCCGCGCCCTCGGCCCCAGCCGGGACCGCTGACGGCGGCGGGGTCGGCCGCGCCCCGCTCGCCCCCCCCTCCCGCACTGCCCGGTCCCGCGCGGCACCGACCCGCCCCCGGCCGGAGCGCTACGGCCGCCGACCCCAGGCGGAGATCATCGGGGCGGTGGCCAGGTCGAGCCTGCCGGAGGCGACGTTGGCGAGGTGGCGGTCGATCTCCTCGTCCGTGGCCAGGCCCTCCGTCACCAGCCGTGCGCGGATCTGGCGGACCGTCGCGTCCTCCAGGACCGCGCAGGCCGGTGAGGTGATCGGGAAGTAGGCGTCGGCCTGCACGTCGACCAGGCCCGCCTCGCGCAGCACCCGGGGCAGCGTCCGCCCGTACGCGAGGTCCGCGCCGCGTGCCGCCATCAGGGTGCGGAAGCCGGACCGCAGCCGGTTGGCGAGGCGCTCGTCGGGGCCGGACTCGTCCGGGCAGAGCAGCGGCTGGAGCGCGGGGTCGGCGTCCTCCAGGAGCAGCCAGCCGCCGGGGCGCAGCGCCCGGACCATCCGGCGCAGGGCTTCGGCGCGGTCGGCGACGTGCACCAGGACCAGCCGGGCGTGCACGAGGTCGAAGGCGCCGGGCGGCGGCGGGTCGGCGGCGACGTCGTGGGTCAGGACCTCGATGGTGCCGCCGGCGACGGGGGCGGTCCAGGAGACGTCGATGTCGGTCGCGACCACCGCACCGGTCGGGCCGACGCGGTCGGCGAGCCCGAGCGGGACGGAGGGGCCGCCGGCACCGACCTCCCAGCAGCGCATGCCGGGGCCGAGGCCGATCGTGTCGACGTGCCGGAAGGTGACGGGGTCGAAGAGCTCGGCGAGGGCGCCGAAGCGGATGCCCGCCTGCGACTGCCGGTTGTCCAGCAGGTATCCGTGGTCGCTGTCGTGCTCAGCCATACCGGGATTCTCGCAGGCGGACGGGCGGGGGAACCGGTCCGCCTCCTTGTTGACGAAACGTCAGCAAGTTCCGCCCAGCGCCTTGACGGCGCACGGTCACGGCCCTAGAACGTGTAGTGAGCCCCCGGCCCCGTGCCCCCCACCAGCCCGGGCGCCGCGAAAGGCCGTCTTCTCGCCCCTCACCGAGGAAGAGGCTCTTCTCATGCGCTTCAGCCGCCGCCTTGCCGCCCCCATCACCCCCGCCCACCGCACCAGCCCCACCGTTCCGGCCGCCGTCGCGGCCCTCGCCGCCGCCACCGCGCTCGCCGTGGTCGCCGCGCCCGCGTCCGCCGTGCCCGCACCCGTCGCCGCCGTGCCCGCGCCCGCCACCGCCCCGGTGCTCACCGCCGGCAGTGCGGGCGGCGCCGCCGTCGCACCGGGCGACGCGCTCGCCGCCCCGCTGGCCGGGGGCACCGTCGCCACCTTCTACTCGACCGCCACCAGCACCACCGGCGTCACCTGCGCCGTCTCGCAGCTCGCCGCGAAGGTGCTGACCAACCCGGCGGCCCCGGGCTCGGCCACCGGGTCGCTGACCGGGCTGACCTTCGGCTCGTGCACCAGCAACGTCACCGGCGTCACCTCGGTGCGCAGCCTGACCGTCGGCAACCTCCCGTACGGCGTGACCGTCTCCGACGGACCGGGGCTCCCGGTCACCCTCAACGGCGGGTCGGCCGGGGCGATCCAGGCCACCGCCGTGCTCAACAGCTGGTTCGGCACCATCACGTGCACCTACCAGCTCAGCGGCGCCTTCTCCGGCAACGCCGACAACACCGCGCACAGCCTGGCCTTCCGCAACGAGCACTTCGCCAAGAGCGGCGGCTCCGGGCTCTGCCCCGGCGACGGGTACTTCTCCGCGACGTACGGCCCGGTCGCCGACACCACCCAGCCGGGCGGCCCGGCGGTGTACGTCAACTGACCGCCCGCCGACGGAAACACCGGCCGACGCCGGGTCCCCACCGGAGAGACCGGCCGGGCCCGGCCGGAGCGACCCACGTCGCCCCGGCCGGCCCCGACGCCGCACGGCATCCCCGGAATCCCCGGAGGCGCGCCGCCGCGCCCCCGGTCGCGGTCAGCCCGTCAGTTCCTCCCGCAGCCGGCGGGCGGCGGCGACCAGGCTGTCCAGCGAGGCCCGGGTCTCCGGCCAGCCACGGGTCTTCAGGCCGCAGTCGGGGTTGACCCACAGCCGCTCGGCCGGGATCACCGCGAGGCCGGCCCGCAGCAGGGAGACCGCCTCCTCGGTGCTCGGCACCCGCGGGGAGTGGATGTCCCAGACGCCGGGGCCGACCTCGCGCGGGTACCCGGCCCGGGCGAGTTCACCGGCCACCTCCATGTGCGAGCGGGTCGCCTCCAGCGAGATGACGTCCGCGTCGAGGTCGTCGATCGCCGCCATGATCGCGCCGAACTCGGCGTAGCACATGTGGGTGTGGATCTGGGTGTCGGCGCGGACGCCCGAGGTGGCGAGCCGGAACGACCCGGTGGCCCAGTCCAGGTACGCCGGGCGGTCGGCGGCCCGCAGCGGCAGGGTCTCGCGCAGGGCCGGCTCGTCGACCTGGACGACGGCCGCCCCGGCCGCCTCCAGGTCGGTGACCTCGTCGCGCAGGGCGAGGGCGACCTGACGGGCGGTGTCGGCGAGCGGCTGGTCGTCGCGGACGAAGGACCAGGCGAGCATGGTGACCGGGCCGGTGAGCATGCCCTTGACCGGGCGGCCGGTCAGGCCCTGGGCGTAGCGGAACCAGTCGACGGTCATCGGGTGCGGGCGGGAGATGTCCCCGGCGAGGACCGGCGGGCGCACGTACCGGGTGCCGTAGGACTGCACCCAGCCGTGCCGGGTGGCCAGGTAGCCGGTGAGCTGCTCGGCGAAGTACTGGACCATGTCGTTGCGTTCGGGCTCGCCGTGCACCAGGACGTCCAGTCCGGCCTTCTCCTGGTAGGCGACGACCTCGCGGACCTCGGCCTCCATCCGCTCGCGGTACGTGTCCGCACTGATCCGACCCGCCGTCAGATCCGCTCGGGCCAGGCGAAGTTCGCTGGTCTGCGGGAAGGAGCCGATGGTGGTGGTCGGCAGCAGCGGCAGGCCGAGCCGGGCGCGCTGGGCCTCGGTCCGGACGGCGTAGGGCTGGGCCCGGCGGGCGTCCGCCCCGGTGACGGCGGTGACCCGGGCCCGGACCGCCGGGTCGCGGGTGATCGGCGAGTTGGCCCGGGAGGCCAGGTCGGCGCGGTTGGCGGCGAGTGCGGCGGTGATCGCGCCGGTGCCCTCGCGCAGGCCCCGGGCCAGCAGCGCCGCCTCGGCGGCCTTCTGCTTGGCGAAGGCCAGCCAGCGGGCGATCTGCGGGTCCAACTCCCGTTCGTCGGCGGCGTCCAGGGGGACGTGCAGCAGCGAGCAGGACGGCGCGACGTCGATCCGGTCGGCGAGGCCGAGCAGGGTCGCCAGAGTGGCCAACGACCGCTCCAGGTCGTTGATCCAGATGTTGCGTCCGTCGATCACGCCGGCCACCAGGCGCTTGCCGGGCAGTCCGCCGACGGCGGCGAGGCCGTCCAGGTTGGCGGCGGCCGGCCCGGTGAAGTCCAGCGCCAGGCCCTCGACCGGGGCCTTGGCGAGCACCGGCAGGGCGTCGCCGAGGCGGTCGAAGTAGCTCGCGACCAGCAGCTGCGGCCGGTCGGCGAGGCCCCCGAGGTCGCGGTAGGCGCGGGCGGCGGCGTTGAGCTCGGCCGGGGTGCGGTCCTGCGCCAGCGCGGGCTCGTCCAGCTGCACCCACTCGGCGCCGGCGGCCCGCAGGTCCGCCAGCAGCCGCGCGTAGACGGGCAGCAGCCGGTCCAGCAGGGTGATCGGCTGGAAGTCGGCGGCGACGCCGGGGGCCGGCTTGGCCAGCAGCAGGTAGGTGACCGGGCCGACCAGCACCGGCCGGGCCCGGTGGCCGAGCGCGAGCGCCTCGCCCAGCTCCGCGACGGCCTTGGCGGAGTTCGCGGCGAACACCGTGTCGGGGCCCAACTCGGGCACCAGGTAGTGGTAGTTGGTGTCGAACCACTTGGTCATCTCCAGTGGCGCGACGTCCTGGGTGCCGCGCGCCATGGCGAAGTACCCGGCGAGCGCGTCGGCCTCGACGGCCTTCCGGTGCCGGGGCGGGATCGCGCCGACCGCGACCGTGGTGTCCAGCACGTGGTCGTAGAGCGAGAAGTCACCGGTCGGGACCTCCTGGATCCCGGCTTCGGCGAGCTGCCGCCAGTTCTTCCGGCGCAGCTCGGCGGCGGTGGCGAGCAGGGCCCCGGCGCCGACCGCGCCCTTCCAGTACCCCTCGATGGCCTTCTTGAGCTCCCGGCCCCGGCCCTGACGGGGGTAGCCGTACGCGGTGGCCCGGGTCGCCGCAGCTGCGGACTTCACTGTCAAGGGACTCTCCTTCGCGAGTCTTCACTCCATGGGCCCCGGGGGCCGGACGAGAGCGCGAAGGGGTGACGAGCCGGACGGGTCGGGCCGCGTCGAACGCGCGGATGCCAGAACCGCCTGGTGTGTACGCCGACCCGCCCACGAGGTCACCGGGGTGTCCGCGCACGATCGGTCGCGCGCGGGCAACGGGCAGGTCTTCGGACTCGCGGGCACACCCGCCCTGTGAAGGGCGGACACCTACTGGCCGTCGCTTCCCAGGCCCTCCCGGGCCCAGTGCGTATGACGGCGGTCGTTCCCGCTCACCGCTGCGGGGCAGTCCCGGATTCCCACCGGGTTCCCTCTTACGACGCGCCTGCCTGGCGGACAGGGCGAACCAGCTGCGCGGCCAGCTTACGGGCGCGGCGGCTTCGCGGACAGCGGGATCCCGGAACCCGTCCGAGGAGTGAGACGCCGGGCGGCCCGGGCCGGGGCGTACCGGACGTCCGCCCCCTGGACGCCGACCGCCCCGAACCCCAAGGGGCGGTCAGGCCACCCCGCCCGCGGCGCTCTCGACCCGTCCCTACGACACGGCGCGCAGCACGATCAACGCGCCCACGCCTCGCCCTCGTTGACCCAGATCCGGAGCATCCGCCGGGCGTGCGGACCGGGTTCGTCGACGAACGGCGAACGCCCGTGCAGGACCCGGCTGTTGCGGATGATCAGCAGATCCCCGGCGGCCATCGACAGCCCGAAGGAGATCTCCGGCCGGTACAGCACCTCGTCCAGCACGCCCAGCGCCTCCCATTGACGGTCCGTCAGCTCGGGGCCGCCCCGGTCCGGGGAGGAGCGGACGGTGCGGGTCTGGTAGTAGCAGCCGACCGTCCCCTCCGCCCGGTCGTAGAGGATCGGGGTGACCACCACCTGCGGGCCCGCCCGGCCGGTCCGGTCGAACGTCCAGTCCTCGCAGAGCGTGGCCAGCGCGTCCGGCCGCTCCCGCTCGATCAGGTCGCGGACGTGCCGCGCGCTCGCCAGCTTGGTCAACCCGCCGCCGTCGAAGGCCGGCCGGAGGCAGAGCAGGACGAGCAGGTCGCAGGTGTCGCAGTGGAAGCCGAGTTCGGCGCCGCCGTCGCCGTCCTGGTCGTGCAGGACCGAGGCGAGGTCGCCGCGCCCGTTCTGCGGGACGATCCGGCCGTAGTCCCGCAGCAGGAAGGAGAGCGCCTCGACGATCTCCTCCTCCGGGTGCGCCGGGTCCACCAGGCCGCCCACGTGGGTGATGCCGACGGAGGCGACGGCGTCCCGGGCGAAGTCCCGCAGCCGCTCGCGCACCGGCCCGGCCGCGCCCCAGCGCCCGGCCCGGGCGTCGGCCCACAGCAGCCGCCGCTCCACCTCCCCCAGCGGAAGCGACCAGAGCCCCCGCCGGGCGTCCAACTCCAGGCTGCTCCAGCCGATTTCCTTCGCCTTCTCCATGGTTCTCCTCCCTACCGGCTTCCGGCCTCCGACCTCCGGCAGCCAGCCGGGCCGGACGGGCGGGACCGGACAGGACCAGGCGGCCGCGACCGCCACGAAGAGGAACGCACCGATCACGCAAGGTAGTCCGCCCCAGGAGTATGAACCGGCCATCGCGTCCACGACAAGACCGGTGTCAACTCGTGACCGCCTTCCCGCCACCCTGCCGTTCAGCTCCGGCCGGCCGTCGATTCCTTCCCCACGGGGCACGGCGGTCCGCTCCCGCCCCGGTGATTCGCCGCCGGAACAGCGGATGCGGCAGAGTGACCCCATGAGCTCGGACACCCGGAGTCACGTGGCAGTCGGCCGGACGGCCCCGTCGGCCCGGCGGCGCCCGGTCCAGCAGCGCAGCCAGGAACGGTACGGCCGCATCCTCGACGCCTGCGCCGGGCTGCTGGACGAGGTCGGGGCGACCGCGCTCACCACCAAGGAGGTCGCCCACCGGGCGCAAGTCCCGATCGGCACCCTCTACCAGTTCTTCGCCGGCAAGGAGGACCTGCTGGCCGCACTGGCCGGCCGCAACCTCGACCGGTACCTCCGGCGCCTCGACGCCCGGCTGACCGCCGCCGCGCCGGTCGGCCCGGCCGCCTTCACCGACCTCGCGGTGGACGAGTTCGTGGCCATGAAGCGCGCCGTCCCCGGTTTCGGCCAGGTCGACTTCGGCCTGGCCGGCCCGGTCGTCCCCACCGGGGTCCGGGACGGCCTGCACCTGCTGGACGCGGGCGTGGACAACAACACCGCCGTCGCGCTGCGCCTGCAGGCGCTCGGCGGCGAGGTGTTCCGGACCGGCGACCCGGCGACCACCACGCTGACCCTGCGGGTCGCCCTGGAGGCCGCCGACGCGGTGCTCAAGCTGGCCTTCCGCGGGGACCCGAACGGCGATCCCGTCCTGATCGCCGAGTGCAAGCGGTTGGTCCGCGGCTACCTCGCGCAACAGCCGCCCGCCCGCTGACCCCCGCCGCGCGGATCCCCCGCGTCCCGTCCGCCCGAGGCGTTGCGAGCCCGCCGCCCCCGCAGCACAGTGGATAGCGGAACGGCCGCGGAGGCGGCCACCACGACCCGAGGGAGCAGACCCATGCACGCAGCGGTAGGCGACCAGCTCCACATCCACAGCAGGTCGGTGGGCATGGTGGACCAGAAGGGCGAGATCATCGAGGTGCGCGGCGCGGACGGCCAGCCGCCGTACGTGGTCCGCTTCGAGGACGGCCACGAGGGTCTCATCTACCCCGGCCCCGACTGCAACATCGAACAACGTCAGTCGGGACGCTGACCGACGCCCCGACCACCCCGCGCGCCGGCCGCGCGAGGTGGTGAGGAGCGGTGTCCGCGCCCACACCCCCGCTGCCCGGGGCACTCGCCGGGCTCGCGCCACTGTTGGACCAGTACGGGTACCTCGCGGTGGCGCTGCTCGTGCTGCTGGACAACTGCGGCATCCCGGTGCCCGGGCAGACCATCCTGGTGCTGGCCTCGGTGTACGCCGGCGCCGGGCACCTGGACTTCGCCGCCGTCCTGCTGATCGCGGTCTGCGCCGCCACGCTCGGCAACAGCCTCGGCTACCTGATCGGCCACACCGGCGGACGCGCCTTCGTCCACCGCTGGGGCCGCTACGTGCTGCTCACCCCGGCCCGGATGGAGCGCGCGGACGGCTTCTTCGCCCGGCACGGCGGCAAGGTCGTCACCGTCGCCCGCTTCGTGGACGGGCTGCGCCAGACCAACGGCATCATCGCCGGGACCACGGAGATGCCCTGGCGCCGGTTCACGCCGTTCAACGTGCTCGGCGCGGTGCTGTGGACGGGCGTCTGGGGCACCTTCGGCTACCTCGCCGGCGCCAACATCGGCGCGGTGTACCGGACGGCGATCCGCTACCAGCTCTGGTTCGCGATCGGCCTCGGGCTGCTGGCGGCGGCCTTCCTGCTCCGCCAGGGCCTGCGGTACCGGCGCCGGCGCCGCGCGGGCGCCGACGCGGAGCCCGAAGCCGGCGCGGGCTCGGGCTCCGACATCGACGAGCCGTCCGACTAGCTCAGCGGGAACACCTCGAACGGCACCGCGAAGCGCGTCCCCAGCCGGCTGCCCGCGTCCCGGCCGAAGCCCTCCAGGAACTCCCGGGCGTCCCCCATCGCCCCGCCGAGCCCGGCCAGGTACGCCTTGTGCTCCTCCAACGAGGCGACGCCCCGGTCGAAGTGGTCGCTGGTGTCCACCGCGTGCTTCGCCTCCGGCGAGGCCACCGCCCAGATCTGCCGCACGCCGCTCCACGGCTCGTGACCCTCCGCCACCAGCTCGCGGAACACCCAGCGGTTGCCCGCGTCCCGGACACCGTCCAGGGTGGCCCGGCCCACCGCGATGTGGTCGGCCTGGTTGAGGAACACCCCGCCGTAGGTCTCGCGGAAGTTGCTGGTCACCACGATGTCCGGGCGGTGCCGGCGGACCGCGCGCGCGATGTCCCGGCGCAGCGGCAGCCCGTACTCCACCACGCCGTCCGGGTAGCCGAGGAACTCGACGGTGTCCACGCCGACCACCCGCGCCGAGGCGATCTGCTCGGCCTCGCGCAGCGGGCCGCACTCGGTGGGGTCCAGCGTGTCGATGCCCGCCTCGCCGCTGGTGACCATCACGTAGACGACCTTCTTGCCCTGCGAGGTCCAGCGGGCGACGGCCGCGGCGCCGCCGTACTCCATGTCGTCGGGGTGGGCGACGATCGCCAGCGCCGTCTGCCAGTCCTCGTCCACGTGCTCGAAGGGCGCGGGTGCCTGCTCGGTCATGCTGCTCTTCCCTCTCGGTGCGGCTCACGGTGGTGGGCGGCCGCCGCGCCAGGATCCGGCGGCCGACTGGAACTTACCCCGCGTCAGGCCGTGTCGAGGGGGCATGACCCGCCTCCGGCCCGCCACCGGCTCGCATCCGACCCGCCGTCCTCCCTCCGCCGGGACGGGCTCGGCCTCGGCCGCCTCGGGAACGGGCTCGCCCGGCACCTCGCGACGGGGGAGGCGCGAGGTGCCGGGTGAGGGCTGGAGGGGGTGGGTCAGCTGGGGTCGGGGGCGAGGCGGGCGTCGGGGGCGGGGGTCTCCCGGGGAGCGGGCCAGGTGATCCGGGTGGCGCAGAGGGAGACCACGGCGGCGGAGGCGGCGACGGCCGCCATGCCCCAGGCCAGGCTGGTGGCGCCGGCGATGAAGCCGATCACGGCGGGGCCGGCGAGCAGGCCGGTGGTGCCCATGGCGGCGACCAGGGAGAGGGCGTCGGCGCCCTGGCGGGCGGCGGCGACGTAGACGCAGGGGGTGACCGCCGCGACGCCGAGGCCGACGCAGGCGAAGCCGAGCAGGGTCGGGACCACGCCGCCGACCAGCAGGGCCAGGGCGAGGCCGAGACCGGCGAGCAGACTGCCGGTGCGGACGATCCGGCCGTCGCCGAAGCGGGTGCGCCAGCCGTCGGCGAAGATCCGGGCGCACACCATCATCACGGAGACGACGGCGATGCCCAGCGGGGCGAGTCCGGCGCCCGCGTTCACGACGTCCTTGAGGTAGAGCGCCGACCAGTCGTTCATGGCGCCCTCGGTGACGGTGCCGAAGACCATCGCGAGGCCCATCCAGAGCGTCGCGACGGTCGGCAGGACGAAGCCGCCGCGCGCCTTCTTCGGTTCCTCGGCGGAGCCCTTCGCTGCGGAGCCCTCCTCGGCGGGGCCGTTCGCCGCAGCGCCGTTCGCCGCAGCGTCTTCCACCGCAGGGCCTTCCGCCGCGGAGTCCTCCTGCGGCCCGTCCGTCAGCAGCCCCGGCCGGGCGACGACGACCACCGCCGCGAGCAGCAGGGCGGCCAGCCCGAAGTGCACGGCCAGGGTGCCGGTGAAGGCGTTGACGCCGGAGGCCAGCAGCGCGGCGAGGAGCGAACCGGCGCTGAAGGTGGCGTGCAGCCGGGACATCGTGGTCCGCTCGAAGCGGGCTTCCAGCGCGGCGCCCTGCGCGTTCATCGCGACGTTCAGGCAGCCGACCGCGACGCCGTCGCAGAACAGCACCAGCAGCGTGACGGGGTAGTTCGGCACCACCGACAGCGCGAGCAGGATCACGCCGAGGGCGAGCGCCGACAGCACCGAGAGCAGCCGGGAGCCGAGCCGCCGCATCAGCACCGCCACCAGCGGGAAGGACACCGCCGCGCCGATTCCGCAGGTCATCAGCAGCAGGCCGATCCGGGCTTCGCCCAGGTCGAGCCTGGCCTTGAGCGCGGGCACCCGGGAGACCCAGGTCGCGTACTGGAATCCGAGGACGAAGAACAGCGTTCCGATGGCCAGTTGGGAGCGGCGGAAGTCGTCGCGAACGGGGGACATGTGCATCAGACCACTTCGGCTCTGGGGTGGGGCCCGGGGATCGGGTCGGTGGAGTGGTGGAGCGACGACCGGGCGTCCCGGGCCTGCGACGGCCGGGCCGGGGCGGGGTCCAGCGGCATCGCCATGTAGACCGCCCGGTCGCCGTAGCTCGCGGGCAGCTCGATCTCGGGCCGGGCCCGGTAGCCCAGCGCGGTCCACAGCACGTGCGAACCCCGGACGGCGACGAGCGAGACGGTCCGGTGGCCGGACGCCCGGGCGGTGTGCTCCAGGTGTCGCAGCATCCGGTGGGACAGGCCGCGGCCGCGCAGTCCCTCGGAGATGACCAGGTCGTGGGCGTGCATATTGGTCGGCCGCGCGCTCCCCCGGCCGCCGTCTCCCCGCTCATCGGTGCCCGCGCGGCCACCGGCGTCCCCGCAGCCGTCGGCGGCCTCGCTGCGGCCGAGGTCCGGGCAGCGGAAGAGCGGGTACGGCAGGGCGAGCAGGTAGCCGCCCAGACCGCCCGCGTGCTCCAGGACGAAGCAGGTCTCCGGCGAGGCGCGGTGCCGGGACCGCAGCGCCTCCCGCCCCTCGGACAGGCCGCTGGCGGCGTAGGCGCGCTCCTCCAGCGCGACCACGCCGTCCCAGTCGTCCTCCCGGAGCAGCCGGATCCGGGTTCCGGTCATGCGGCACCTCCGTCGGGGCCCGGGCCACCGCCGACGCAGGTGTGCGGCAGCGGCTCGAAGCCGTTGAACCCGCGGGTCGCGTAGGCGGTGGCGTACGCGCCGCAGGAGTGGATCCAGACCGGGTCGCCGGAGCCGACCGCGCGGGGGACGCGCACCAGGCCGCCGTCCTGGGCGTAGGCGTCGTCGCTGTCGCAGGTCGGGCCGGCCACGACGGCGTTGACGAACTGGCCGCCGGGGTGGGTCGGGAACTCCAGCCGGTACTGCAACTGGTCCATCTCGTAGAGGCCGTTGAACTTGCCGCAGCTGAGGTAGAGCCAGTCCTCCCGGGTGCCGTCGAGGCGGCGGCGGGAGGTGAGCCGGGCGACGTGCGCGCGGATGGCACCGTGGTCGGCGACCAGGTGGCGCCCGGGTTCGACGAGGAATTCGAGCGGCCCGGCGTTGACGGCGCGCAGCCGGTCCATGCCCTCGCGGATCACCGCGAACATCTTGTCCAGCGGCGGGTCGAGCGGCCGGCCGCGCCGGTCGAGGACGCCGAGGGCGGGCAGGCCGCCGCCGAGGTTGATCCGCTCGGGGGTGATGCCGCGCCAGTTGAGCGCCTCCAGCACGGCGGCCAGCGACTCCACGGCGGCGCCCCAGGCTTCGGCGGTCATCTGCTGCGAGCCGACGTGCACGGACAGGCCGGAGGGCACGAGCCCGGCGGCCCGGGCTTCGCCGAGCACCCGCAGGGCGTCCTCGGGCGAGCAGCCGAACTTGTGGCTCAGGCCCCACAGGGCGCCTTCGCCGGTGGTCGCGATCCGGCAGAACACCCTTGAGCCGGGCGCGTGTTCGGCGATCGCGGCGACGTCCTCCAGGCTGTCGGTGGCGAATTCGCGGACGCCCAGTCGGTAGGCCTCGGCGATGTTGCGGTCGGACTTGACGGTGTTGCCGTAGTGGATCAGCTCGGGGGCGACCCCGGTGCGCAGCGCCTGGGCGATCTCCTGCGGGCTGGCCGCGTCGAAGCCGGAGCCGAGCGCGGCGAGGTGGTCCAGCACCTCGCCCACGGGACAGGCCTTCATCGCGAACCGGACCGCGGTGTCGGGCAGTTCGGCGCGCAGGGCGGCGTACTGGCGGCCGATGCCGTCGAGGTCGTAGATGATCCGGTCGTCGGTGGCGGCGGCGAGGGCGGCGCGGAGGGCGGTGTGGTCGTGCCGGTCGTGCCGGTCGGGGCCGGGGACGCCGGTGTGGACCGCGGTCTCGGTCGGGGCGCGGTGGCCGGGCCTCGGGTTCGACCTCGGACTCGGTACCGGGTTCGACCTCGGACTCGGTACCGGGCCCGGGGTCCGGCCCTGCGTCGGGTCCGGCGCCCGGTGCGCCGTCTGGCTGTGGATCTGGCGTGCTGTCTGGCTGTTCGTCTGGCGTATCACGTAGAGCTCCCGGTCCTCCGGCTAGCGCGGCAGCCGGTCGGCGGGGGTGGCCCTGCTCGCCCGCACCAGCGGGCCCCACGCGTCGATCAGCAGGGCGAAGTCCTCGATGTCCGACTGCGCTCGGTCGAGCAGGTGCGCCCGCAGGGGCGCGAGGTGGTCGGCGAACTCGGCGTACTTGCCGCCCAGTCGCCGGTAGCAGCGGTCGAGTTCGGCCAGCCGGCGGTGGTTCTCCGCGCGGTCGGTCGCGGCGCTGCGGCGGGCGGCCTCGGCGACCGCCTCGGGGCGCAGGTGGTGCTGCTCGTCCAGCAGGGCCCCGCCGGCGGCCTCCAGCTCGGCGTAGACCGGGTGGAGGTAGAGCATGGAGAGCAGGAACTTGGCGTAGCGCAGCTGGTAGGCGGTGAAGCCGGAGCCGGTGCGCCGTTCCGGCGTGTAGTAGTTGACGATGTGCCGGTTGTGCGTGACGCCGGGCAGGGTGGCGTCGTGCACGAGGTGGTGCAGGAAGTAGTCGCTGCCGATGGTGTCGGTGGCGGGTGGCAGCGGGACGCGCTCGTACACGTCGCGGTCGAGGCCGATGTTGCACATGTCGATGCGCCAGATGTCGGGCCGGCCGAGGACGGCACGGTCGGCGGTGAACGGCTCGGTGCCGCCGCCGATGAAGGATTCGCCGACGAGTTCGCGCTTCTCCTGTTCGTCGGCACCGGTGGGCGCCCAGAGCGCGACCACGTCGTGGTAGACCTCGGGGTCGAGTTCGAGGATCTCGCCGAGGTCGACGGAGAGTTCACCGACGAAGGAGCCGCCGACGAGTGCGACGGGCTTGTCCGCGTGCTCCGGGGCGAGGGTGTTCTCGGTGACCGCGGCGGCCGCGTCGGCGGCCTTCAGGCCGAGGGTGGCGAGCTCGTGGTCGATGGGGAAGACCGGTTCGCCGTCGAGCCATTGGTAGCGGCTGTCGGAGTCGCGGCGGTGCACCGAGGCGCAGCCGAGGGCGGCGGCGAGCAGGAACGCCCGGTTGGTGCAGGCGCCGTAGGAGACGGCGTCGGGCAGCATCAGGTCGAGCAGCTTCGCGGCGCCGGCGGCGCCGGAGCGCTCGATCACCTCGCGTAGGAAGGCGCGTTGGGCGTCCTCGTCGAGGTGGTGGACGAGCAGGCCCTCGACGGCGGGCAGGGCGGCGGCGGCCGCGGCATGCCGGGCCCGGGTGGCCGGGTCGGCGGAGTCCAGCACCAGCAGGTGCACCCGGACGCCGAACCGCCGTACGGCGTGCGCGGCTTCGGCGCCGATCGCGGTGATGGTGTCCGCGCACTCGCGGTTGGTGGGCAGGGTCAGGCAGATGTCACGCATTCCCGCTCCCCCGTGGCGTCGCGCTCGTCGAAGCTCGTGCCGGTCCAGGACCGCAGACCGAGCAACTTCTCCCCCAACTCGGTGAGTTCGGCCCGTCCGTAGCGCAGCGACTCGGGCCGGGTGGCGTCGCCGACCAAGGTGCGGTTCCAGTCCGGGGTGGCGAGCGTGCGCCAGGACTCGACCCGGGAGCGGCGCAGCCGTCCGGCCTCCTCCAGGGCGGGCATCATGGACAGGTACTGCACCGCGCGCACACCGCGTTCGGAGGTGTTGCGCTCGACGCCGTGGGCGAGCAGGCCGTTCCAGATCAGCAGGTCGCCGGCCTTCAACTCGGGCCTCACGACGGGGAATTCGTCCAGGTCGACGGCCGGGCGGATCGGGTCACGGTCGGCCGGCTGGTCGGCCTGCCACTCGTTGAACCGGTGGAACAGCTCCGGGTTGCACTGGAAGCCGCCGTGGTCGGGAGCGGTGTCGTCGAGCGCGATGATGCCCTGGACGCGCTGCGGCAGCATGCCCTGGGTGGTGTCGACGTCCCAGTGCAGTTCGATGTCGAAGCCGCGGTCGGTGGGCTCGATCAGCGCGCGGTCGCGGTTGCGGACGTTCGGCGGGTTGAGGTTGAGCCGGTCGAGGGTGACCCAGAGCTCCTCGCAGTCCCAGACGTCCACGAAGGCGTCGTAGACCCGCTGCGACTGGCGGCTGTCCCAGATGAGTTGGTGGTGGTAGGCCTCGACGAAGCCGTAGATGTGCAGGTGTCGGTCGAGTTCGTCGCGGTAGTCGCGCTCGCGGTACCAGTCCTCGGGGCGGTCGGGCGACAGACCCTGGAAGTCCCAGGCGAAGTCGAGCAGTCGGCGGGCCGCGTCGGCGGGGATCGCCTGCTTCACCACGACGTAGCCGTAGGCCTGCCAGAACGCGTAGTCCTCCTCGGAGAGCACGCGCAGTGGATGCTTCTTGCGGATCTCGCGCAGCGCGGTGCGGGCCAGGTAGCTCTCGGTGTCCGCGCTGAAGTAGGGGCGCTCCGAGGCGGCGCGGTACAGATACTCCTGGGCCTGTCCGTCTGGGCTCGGCATCAGCAGTCACTCCATGGTTCGTAGTCGACGCGGCGCTTGATTCGGCGGGCGGCGCCGGCGCGGCGGGCCGTTCGACCGCCCTCCGACCGGGTCGGGAATTCCTCCCTCGGCCCACCGGCGGTCCGCACACACTCCTTCTCGGCCGTGACCCCCGACCGCGCCTCAGCGCCACGTCAGGGAGTCAACTCGCCCGCCAGGCAGGGTCTCTCACCCCGCCTCAGGCTTTGCCGGACCACGCCCTCCACACATTGGACTAGACCAAGTAAAGGTGTCAACCCTTTCCCGCGGGTTACCGATTGGGAAAATCGGCGCAGCTCACGGTGCCTCTCGCGGTTCGCTTTATGTTTCGGAGGCGGACATAAGACGGGGTATGTTTCGGAAATTGACATAAGCGCGAGCGGTGAACCCCACCCGCCCCACGATCCGTTGTCCCCACGGTCCGTTGCCCCTGTTCGTCGTCCTCGCTCCGTCCCCGCTCCGTCCCCGCTCCGTCCCCGCGACCCGCCGCCCCGCGTGTTACGCCGGGCCCGCGGCGCCGGCCCGCCGTAGGTTGGGACCGTGCCGCGCCCAGGAGCCGCCCGACTCGCCCCGCCCAGCTGGCTGACCGAGAGCCTGCGCCCCCTGGACGCCCCGGTCCCCTGGGCGGCGGTCGCCCGCGCCTCGGTCGCGCTCGCCGCCCCGCTCGCGGTGGGCACCGCCACCGGGCGGCCCTCCTACGGCGCGCTGGTGTCGATGGGCGCACTGTCCGCGGTCATCGGGGACACCGCCGACGCCTACCGGATGCGGGTGTTCAACATCGCCGTCCCCCAGCTGTTCGGCGCCCTCGGGGTGCTGCTCGGCACCCTGGTGTACGGCACGGGCTGGACGGCCGTCGCGGTGCTGACCGTCGTCGCCCTGGTCTCCGGCATGATCTCCTCGATCGGCGCGGTCGCCTCCGTCTCCGGGCTGCTCCTGCTGCTCAACGCGGTGGTCGGCGCGGGACTGCCGATGCCCTCCCCCTGGTGGCTGCCGCCCGGCCTGCTGCTGCTCGGCGGCCTGGAGGTGCTCGCCCTGACCCTGCTCGCCTGGCCGCTGCGCCTCGGCGTCCCCGAACGGGCGGTGGTCGCCGGCACCTACCGCTCGGTCGCCGACCTGCTGACGGCCGCCGGCACGCCCGGGTACGACGAGCGGCGCCGCGAGCTCACCCAGTCGCTCAACCACTCCTACGACCTGCTGCTCGCCCGGCGAGCCCGCCGACACGGCCGCTCGCCCACCCTGGTGCGGCTGCTCGCCCAGCTCAACGCGGTGATCCCGGTGGTCGAGGGGGCCGCGGCGGCGCACCTGCGCCCGCCCGAGTACGGCCCACTGCCCGCCGCCTACCCCGCCGCCGTCCGCGCCCTGGCCGACGCCGTCGAACAGGGCCGCACCGGCCCCGCCCCCGTGCCCGACCTACCGGTGCCCGCCGGGCCGTCCACCCGGGCGCTGGTCGAGGCGATCGGGCACGCCGCCACCGTCGTGCACGAGGCCGCGCCGGACCCGTACGCCGTCGAGGACCGGCTCGGCCGGCCCGCCGGCCTGGAGGTCCGGATCCGGCGGGCCGCCCGGGCGCTCCTGCTGTCCGGCGCGTCCTGGCGCTACGGGCTGCGGCTGGCGCTGTGCATCGGCATCGCGCAGGTGCTGGTGTCGGTGATCGCGGTGCCCCGCTCGTACTGGGTGGCGCTGACCGTGACCTTCGTGATGAAGCCCGACTTCGGCTCGGTGTTCTCCCGCGCCGTGCTGCGCGCGCTCGGCACCGCGGTCGGGCTGCTGATCGCCGTTCCGGTGCTCGCCGAGGTGCCGCACGGCTGGTGGGACGTGCCGGTGATGGCGGTACTGGCGGCGCTGATCCCCGCGCTGTCCGCCAAGGGGTACGGCTTCCAGACCGCGGCGATCACCCCGGTGATCCTGCTGCTCTCCGACCTGCTCAACCACCAGGGCTTCCACCTGGTGCCGCCCCGGCTCTACGACTCGCTGCTCGGCTGCGGCATCTCCCTGCTGGCCGGCTACCTGCTGTGGCCGGAGTCCTGGCACGCCCGGATCGGCGACCGGCTCGTCGAAGCCGTCCAGGACACCGCCGCCTACGTGTCGCTGGCGTTCACCACCGGGCCGGGGCGGGACGAGCCGGCCCGGGCCCGGTACCGGCGGCGGCTCTACCGGGACCTGTCGACCGTCCGCAGCGAGTTCCAGCGGGCGCTCACCGAGCCGCCGCCGGTCGGCGCCCGGGCGCAGGCCTGGTGGCCGGTGGTGATCGCGGTCGAACGGATCGTGGACGCCACCACCGCGACCCGGGTGCGGATCGAGCACGGCGCGCCCGTCCCGACCGCGGCCGAGGTCGGTGCCGTGACCCGGGAGCTGACCGACCTCGCCGAGGCGCTGCGCACCGGTCGGCCGCTGCCGGAGGCGGAGCCGGACGCGTTCGCACCGGGCGGCGCGCTGGCCCGGCTGCACCACGAGGTGCACGCGGCCCGGTCGGTGGCCGGGCCGCCGCCGTGAGCGCACCGCGTCGGCACCGGGACCGCCCGGTCAGTCCATGAGCGCCGGGCCAGTCCGGGAGCACACCGAACCGCGCGCGACCGCGCCGGGTCAGTCCTCGATCCGCCGCCAGGGCCGGTCCGCCTCCAACGCGAACGCCAGCTCCAGCAGCACCCGTTCCTGCCCGTGCGCCGCCGACAGGTGCACGCCGACCGGCAGCCCGCCGGGCGCCGAGCCGGCCGGCAGCGCGAGGCCCGGGCCGCCGGTCACGTTGTTGACCGGGGTGAAGGCCACGTAGCGCAGCAGCCGGTCCATCAGTTCCTCGAAGTCGACGTTCGGGCTGAGGTGCCCGATCGGCGGGGCGGTGTGGGCCAGCACCGGGGAGAGGATCACGTCGTGGTCGCGGAAGGTCCGCCGGTACACCCCTTCGGCCCGGCGCAGCCGCCGCAGCACGCCCGGGGTGCGCGGGAACTCCGACCGGAACCGCCGGCGCAGCCCGGTGGTCAGGCCGTCCAGCCGGTCGGCGCGGAAGCCCGGGTCGATCAGCAGCCGGCCGGTGAGGGCGATCGCCCAGGCGATGTAGCCCCAGTAGGAGACGAAGTCGCGGGAGAACTCCTCGCCGAACGGCAGGGTGGTCGGCTCGACGACGTGGCCCATCGCCTCCAGTCGCGCGGCGGTCTCCTCGACGACCCGGCGGGTCGGCTCGTCGGTCCCGGCGATCGGCGAGTCCACCACCAGGCCGATCCGCAGCCGTTGCGCTCCCGGGCCTTCGACCAGGCCGATCGGGGGCAGTGCGGGGTTGCGGCGGTGCCGCTCGGCGGCGGCGAAGAAGGCGGCGGTGTCGCGCACCGAGCGGGTCAGCACGCCGTCGGTGACCAGGTCGATCGGGAGTTTGGCGCCCTGCGCGTTGGCGACCAGCCGGCCCCGGGTGGGCTTGAGTCCGACCAGGCCGCAGCAGGCCGCCGGGATGCGGATCGAGCCGCCGCCGTCGTTGGCGTGCGCGATCGGCACGACGCCGGAGGCCACCAGGGCCGCCGAGCCGCCCGAGGAGGCGCCGGCCGAGTGCGAGGGCTTCCAGGGGTTGCGCACCGGCTGGGCGTCGGCGAACTCGGTCGAGGCGTTGAGGCCGAACTCGGGCAGCCTGGTCTTGCCGAGGACGGCCAGGCCGGTGGCGAGGAACTGGTCGGCGAAGCGCGCGTTGCGGCGGGCGGGTTTGGCGCGGAAGGCCTCGCTGCCCATCCCGGTCGGCAGGCCGCGCAGGTCGACGTTGTCCTTGAGGTAGGTCGGCACGCCCCAGAGCGGCCCGCCGACGCCGTCCCGGCTGATCCGCGGCCGGTCGTACGCGGCGTGGGCGACCGGCAGCAGCGTGCCGTCCACCCGCGCGGCGCGGGCGACGGCCGCGCCGACCAGCTCCCGGGGGTTGACCGCGCCGGACCGCACCAGGGCGGCCAGCGCCACCGCGTCGTGCCGGCCGAGGGCGTCGTCGGTGAACGCGTGAACCCGCTCGTCGGTCATCCGAACTCCCCACTCCCTGCCGGACTTCCTGTCGTCCGGTCATCGCACCGGCCGACCTTACTGCCCGGTTCTACCGACCGGTAGTCTCGCCGGGCCCCGAGTCCGGCCGCCCGCGGCCACCACGGGACGAGTGCGCGCCCCTTACGGGCGAACGGACCGTCAAACCTTCGAGGGCGCACGAGCGTTCGGCATGCGCCCCCATGTTCACCCCAATCGCCCGTCCACGATCGTTTCGCGGGCGGCCGCCGGGAAAGATCACGGACACGAACCGTTCCGGTCCTTCCCACCCGATCCAAGGTGACGCCCGTGCCGATCCAATTCTTCCCGACCACCCGGTTCACCGCCGCCACCGCACCCGGCGGCCTCCCCCTGCTCGGCCACGCCGCCGCCTTCGTCCGCCGCCCGCTCGACTTCGTGGCCGGCCTGCCCGCCCACGGCGACCTCGTCCGGCTGCGGCTCGGCCCGCGCGACGCGTACGTCGTCTGCCACCCCGAACTGGTCCGCCGGCTGCTCGCCGAGGACGGCACGTACGACAAGGGCGGGCTCGTCCTCGACCGGGCCCGTGAGCTCCTCGGCGACGGCCTCGCCACCTGCCCCGCCACCGCCCACCGGCGCCAACGCCGCCTGCTGGAGCCCGCGTTCCACGGCAACCGGCTGCCCGGCCACGCCGCCGTGATGGCCGAGGAGATCGCCGGCACCACCGCCTCCTGGCGCGACGGCGAGGTGGTCGACGTCCCCGCCGCGATGCACCGGCTCACCGCCGCCGTCACCGCCCGCTGCCTGTTCTCCGCCCGGGAACGGGCCGGCGCGCCGCCGCTGCACGAGAGCGTGACCGCCATCGCGCGCGGCGTCGGCCGGCGCGTCGTGCTGCCGCTGCCCGGCGCCGACCGCCTCCCCACCCCCGGCAACCGCCGCTTCCGGCGCGCCCGGCAGGACGTGGAGGAGATCACCCGAGGGCTGATCGCCGACCGCCGCGCGGCCGGCACCGAGCACCACGACCTGCTCGCCACCCTGCTCGGCGCCACGGGCCGGGACGGGGACGAGAACGGACAGGGCCTGTCCGACGCCGAGCTCCACGACCAGGTGGCCACCTTCCTGCTGGCCGGCACGGAGGCCACCGCCGCCACCCTCTCCTGGGCCTGGACGCTGCTCGCCGCCAACCCGGCCGTCCGCGAACGCCTGCACGCCGAACTGGACGCCGTCCTCGACGGCCGCCCCGCCCGCCACGCGGACCTGCCCGCCCTCCCGCTCACCGCCCGGATCGTCAGCGAGACGCTGCGGCTCTACCCTCCGGTCTGGCTCCTCAGCCGCACCGTCACCGCCGACACCCGCCTCGGCGGCCACCGCGTCCCGGCCGGCGCCACCGTCCTGCACAGCCCGTACCTGCTGCACCGCCGGGCCGACGTCTTCCCCTGCCCCGACCGCTTCGACCCCGACCGCTGGCTCACCACCGCCCACCCCGCGGCCGGCACCTACACCCCCTTCGGCCTCGGCGCCCGCCGCTGCATCGGCGACACCTTCGGCACCACCCAAGCCGTCCTCGCCATCGCCACCATCGCCGCCCGCTGGACCATCACCCCCACCCCCGGCCACCCGGTCCGCCCCACCCGCGGCTCCTCGCTGTCCCCGCGCCCCTTCACGGCCGCCCTCTCCCGCCGGTAGCGGCGGCAGCCGCGGTGGCGGGCACGCGTTCGGCGGGAACGGTACTGTCACGGCGGGGGCCGGCGGGGTTGCGCCGGTCGGACTATCGGCTCGACTGGGACAGCATCAGAAACATGAACGCTCGATCACCGCAGGGGCTCCCGGCCCGGCTGCTCCGCGCCCTCCTGACGTACCCGCGCCGCTCGCCGCTGACGTTCTGCTACGTCGGCCTGCTCGTCCTCGGGCACGTCTGGGTCGAGAACCGGCTCTCCCCGGACCGGGCGGACGTCCTCCGCGACTACATCAGCACCAACCTCGACAACCTGCACGACCATCCCGTCACCGCCCTGTTCGGCAGCGCGCTGCTCTACGACGGCACGCTCACCGACTTCGCCTCCACCGGCTTCGGCGGCACCCTGATCACCCTCGGCCTCGGCATCTGCTGCTGCCTCGCCTGGGCGGAGCGCCGCTTCGGCAGCCTGCGCGCCGCCGCCGTCCTCCTCGGCGGGCACCTCGGCGCCACCCTGATCACCGCCGTCGTCATCCTGACCGCCCTGCGGCACGGCTGGTACCCGGAGAGCGTGCGCCAGGCCTCGGACTACGGCATCAGCTACGGCGCCCAGACCTCCCTCGCCTTCGCCACCGTCGCCCTGCCCCGCTGGGCCCGGCTGCCCTGGGCCGCCTTCGTGGTCGCCTGGCCGCTCTCCGGCGACAGCGAATGGCCCGGCCCGCTCCCGGACTTCACCACCGTCGGCCACCTGCTCTCGGCCGCCCTCGGCTTCGCCCTGGCCGGCACCGCCGCCGCCCTGGCCTCCCGCCGCCGACGGGCCGAGGCGGCCCTCGCCATGGCGGAGGCGGCGGAGGCGCACCCGTGACCGTCCGCACCGCCGCGCCGTCACCCCGCCAGGCCCGCACGGCGGGGTGACCCGCACGCCGTCAGCGTGAGGACCGTCAGCCCGCAGGCCGCCGCCCGTCGGCGATCTCGGTGAGCAGCCGCTCGATCGTCTCCAACCGCCGCCGCAGGTCCTCCACGTCGCCCCGGGTGGCACCCTGCCGACTCGCCTTGAGGGTGACCAGCAGCTGCCCGTCCGGCTCCAGCCGGGCCCGGGCGACGTCCGTCACGTTGTCGCCGTTCTGGATCCGGACGGCGTGCTCCAGCTCGGACGGGCGCAGCGCCAGACTGTGCAGCGCACCGGGCACCAGCGTGCCGTCCCGGACGACGGTGGTGGGCGTTCCCTCCAGGATCCGCGCGGCCCGCGGGTCCCGGGCGAGCCAGCGGGTGACGGCGGAGTTCACCGCGATCAGGGTGGCCGCCCCGATCGCGCCGCCGAGCAGGCTGTTGTCGTTGCCGATGACGGCGTTCTGCACCACGTTGGAGAGCAGGAAGATGACCACCATGTCGAAGGTGTTCAGCTGGGCCAGCCCACGCTTCCCGGCGATCCGGAACAGCACCAGGACCAGCGCGTAGACCGCGACGGTGCGCAGGACCTTCTCGACGATCGGAATCTGGACGACCACCAGGTCATGCCACACGGCCCCGCTCCTCCCAGCACGACTTCCCACCCGGACGTCCCGCCACGACCCGGCGGAACGGGGCCGACGCTACGCCACCGAACGCGGGCCCTACGACCGGCGCTTCGGCTTGCCCCGCCGGGCCGCCGCCGCGCCCCGGCCGCCGACCGACGGCTTCGGCTTCTGCCCGCCCGCCCTCGGCGCGCCCGCCTTCGCCCCGCCGGCCTTGGCCCCGCCCGCCTTCTGCTGCGGCTTGCGCTGGCCGGCCGCCGCCTTCTTCGGCTGGGGCTCGGCCGCCGGCTGCCCGGCCCCGCGCCCGCGCGAGCTGTTGACCGTACGGCCCCGGACGATCCCGATGAACTCCTCCACCAGGTCCGTCGTCCGCTCCTGCGGCCAGGACAGCGCCACCTGCGACTGCGGCGCCTCCGTCATCGGCCGGAAGGTGAGGTCGCGGCGGTGGTGCAGCCGCGCGAGGGACTGCGGCACCAGGAGCACCCCGACGTTGGCCGCCACCAGCTCGATCGCGTCCGCCGTGGTGTCCGGGCGGGCGACGGCGGGCCGCCCGGGCAGGGTGTCGGCGGTGAAGCCGAGGGTGTCGTCGAGCGGGTGGAAGACGACCTCCTCGGCGAGGTCGTCGAGCGTGACCTCCTCGGCGGCGGCGAGCCAGTGGTCCTTGGGGAAGACCACGACGGTGGTCTCGGTGTACAGCGGGATGGCGCTGAGCACGTCCTTGTCGACGGGCAGCCGGACCAGCCCGGCGTCCGCGCCGCCCTCGCGCAGGGTCCGCTCGCCGTCGCCGACCGGGACCGCGAGGAGGTCGAGCGGTACGTCCGGGAGCCGCTCGTCCCAGACCCGGACCCATTTGCCGGGGGTCACGCCCGGGACGTACACGAGCCGGAAGGAGGGGTTCACCTGCATGTCTGTCACAGGGCAAGGCTACCGACCGTGACCGGAGAAGGCCGCGCGCTCCCTTACCCTTGTCTCCATGACATCGCTCAAGCAGAAGACCAGCCAGACCATGAAGCCGGCCACGGCGGCCAAGAAGCTGGGGATCTACCTCGCCGCGGCGCCGACCGGCTTCCAGGAGGGCGTGGTCTCCCGCGAGGAGCTCAACGCGCTGCAGGCCGAGCCGCCGCAGTGGCTCCAGGAGCTGCGAAAGAACGGCCCGCACCCGCGCCCGGTGATCGCCGCGAAGCTCGGCATCTCCATCTCCGGCCTGGCCCGCGGCGGCGTGACCGAGGCGCTCACCACCGAGCAGATCGAGGCGATCAAGGCCGAGAACCCGCTCTGGCTGCAGCACGAGCGCGCCAACCAGGTCGACGTCCGCAAGGAGACCGCGCGGATCAAGGAGAAGCACGAGAAGGAGGCCGCCGCCCAGGCCGCCAAGGAGGCGCAGGCCGGCCAGGCCCGCTGACCTCCAGACCCCTGCGCAACGATGGTGCCGACGTCCGTCCCCCGGGCGTCGGCACCGTCGTGCGCGGGGACCGGCCCGCGCCGGCGGCCCGCCCGGCCCCCGGCCGCGGGTGCAACTCCCCTCCCCCGGACGTGTATTGACCGCGCCGCCGCCCGCTCCGAATAATCGGCGGGATCGGGGTGCCCCAGGGCCCCCGGACCGCACCGACCACACCGGAGCAGGGGGACCCGTGATCGAGCAGCCGACCCACACCGAACTCGCCGCGCTGGCCGACGAGTACTTCGACGCCGAGAACACCCACAACCCGTTCGACGCGACCCTCAGCGGCGTCGAGGGCTACGCCCATCTGCTGCCCGACCCCTCCCGCGCCGCCGCGCAGCACCACTGCGAGGCGCTGCGGGGCTTCAGAACCCGCCTCGCCGCGATCCCGCCGGACGGGCTGAACGGCGAGGACCGCACCACCCACCGGGTCCTCGCCCGGCTGATCGACAACGGGATCGGCCGGCTCACCCACGGGCTGGCCGAGTTCAGCGTCTCGGCGACCATCGTCGCCCCGCACAACGAGGCCATCACCTCGATCACCATGGCCCCCGTCGACCACGAGGGCGCGAACGCCTACCTGGAACGGCTCGCCGGCCTGCCCCGCTACTTCGACGCCGTGCTGGGCCCCGCCCTGGCGGCCGCCGCCGAGGGCCGCCACCCGCTGCGCAGCGGGGTCGACGCCGCCGTCGCCCAGCTGGACACCCACCTCGCGACCGCCCCGGACGAGGACGCCCTGCTGCGCCCGCTGCGGGGCCGCCGCGAGTACGAGCGCGCCCGGACGATCGTGCGCGACGCCGTCCGCCCGGCGATGGCCCGCTACCGGGCCGGGCTGGCCCAGCGGCTGGCACCGGGCGCCCGGCCCGACGACCGGGCCGGCGTCTGCCACGTGCCGGGCGGCACCGAGGGCTACGCCGACGCCGTCACCCGCTTCACCCGGCCCGGGCTCACCCCGGAGGAGGTCCACCGGATCGGCCTGGAGGCGGTCACGGCGCTGCGCGAGGAGTTCGCCGAGTTGGGCGGCAAGGTGCTCGGCATCACCGACCCGGCGGGCGTGCTGACCGCGCTGCGCGAGGACCGCTCGCTGCGCTTCGGCGGCGCGGCCGAGATGATCGCCCTGGTGGACGGCGCCCTGGAGCGGGCCCGCCGCGCCTCGGCGGACTGGTTCCGCCCGTACCCGATCGCCGACTGCGTCACCAAGGAGATCGACCCGATCGAGGCGGAGACCGCGCCGCTGGCCTACTACCAGCCGCCGGGCCCGGGCGGACTGCCCGGCACCCACTGGATCAACACGCTGCGCCCGGAGAGCCGGTTCACCTACGAGTACGAGGCGATCGCCTTCCACGAGAGCGTGCCCGGCCACCACCTGCAGATCGCCGTCGCGCAGACCCTGCACCACCTGCCGCAGTTCCGGCAGAAGCCGAGCGGCCAGCTGACCGCCCACGTCGAGGGATGGGGCCTGTACACCGAGCGGCTCGCGGACGAGATGGGGCTGTACGGCTCGGAGCTGTCCCGCTTCGGCATGCTCTCGCTGGACGCGCTGCGGGCGGTGCGCCTGGTGGTGGACACCGGGCTGCACCACTACGGCTGGTCCCGGGAGCGCGCGATGGCCTTCCTGCGGGACAACACCGCCACCCCCGAGGCCAACGTCCGCAACGAGATCGACCGCTACATCGCCTGGCCGGGACAGGCCACCGCCTACCTGATCGGCCGTCGGGAGCTCGTCCGGCACCGGGAGCGGGCCCAGGCCGCGCTCGGCGCCCGGTTCGACGTCCGGGAGTTCCACCACCAGCTGATCGGGCACGGGAGCCTGCCGCTGGGGGTGCTGGACGAGCTGGTCTCCGACTGGATCGCGGCGCAGTAGCGGCGGGGTCGCCCGCCCCCGACGAGCGGGGGGCGGGCGGGCCGGGGACGGCCCGGGGAGGGGACGGCCCGGGGAAGGGCGGGACCGGGGAGGGGCGGGACCGGGCCGGGAGCTTGCCGGACGGGGCCGGAGACGTGCCGCTGCGGAAACGATTCCGCGCGCCCGGCAAAGGCTTCCCCCGCCCGGACGTGCCATCACCCCTTCGGCCCGGTCGACACGGTAGTGTCCGCTGGCGCGGTACCCGCCATCCGGGTGACCGCTGCTCACGCACACCCAGATGGAGGAACCCGTGCCGGCTCCCGCCCGCCGCGCCCTGGCCGTGGCCGCGGCCGTCCTGCTCGCCGCAGCCGCAGGCTGCTCGTCCGGCGGCGGTCACGCCGCCAAGGGGTCCACCGGCCGCAGCTCCGCCCCGGCGGCGGCCGGCGACGCCGCCCAGCCCGCCCCCGCCGCGATCGTGACCGGCGCCGGCCCGAAGAGCTCCTACGAGGTCCAGCCGCAGCCCGCGCCGGGCAGCTGCCACTACCGGTACACCGCGGACAAGCAGCCGCTGCCCGACCCGAACTGCACCCCGGGCGCGATCAGCCCGGCGGTCACCCAGGACAACCTCAAGGACACCATCTGCAAGACGGGCGGCTACACCTCGACCATCCGCCCGCCGGCGAACCTCACCGGCAAGGAGAAGGCCGAGAACGCCAAGTCCTACGGCTACACCGGCCCGATGGGCGACGCCGAGTACGACCACCTGATCAGCCTGCAGCTCGGCGGCGACCCCAACGACGCGCGCAACCTCTGGATCCAGCCGCCCTCCCCCGGCCACGTCCCGGGCAAGGGGCCGAACAACCCCAAGGACTCGGTGGAGACCCACCTGCACACCGCGATCTGCAAGGGCCAGGTCACCCTCGCCGCCGTCCAGCAGGCGATCGCCACCGACTGGACCACGGCCGAGGTCAAGCTCGGCATCAAGTCCGGCGGCGCCCCGACCCCCGAGGCCGACGCCGACGGGGACTGACGGATCGTTTCGCCGACGGGTCGGCCCGTCGGTGGGGCGCCCCGTCGGCGGGTCGTCCCTGCGGTGGGTCGTCCCTGCGGTGGGTCGTCCCTGCGGTGGGTCGCTCGGCCCGCCGCAGGGACGGCTCAGCGCCCGAGCACCGCACCGCCGTTGACGCCGATGACCTGCCCGGTCACGTACCCGGCGGCCGGGGAGACCAGGTAGGCGACCGCGTCGGCCACGTCGGCGGGGGTACCGGCCCGGCCGACCAGGGTGTCGGCGACCTTCCGGGCATGGAACTCCTCGTTCCACCCCGCGCCGAAGATCTCGGTCTCCTCGATGTAGCCGGGCGCGAGCACGTTGACCGTGATCCCGTCCGGCCCCACCTGCCGGGCCAGACCGAAGGCCCAGCCGTGCAGGGCGGCCTTCGCGGCGGCGTAGGAGCCGGCCGAGTGCGGGCCCGCGCCGCCGCGCTGGGCCGCCGCCGAGCTGATCACCACCAGCCGCCCGCCGGGGCGGCGCAACGCACCCTGCAGGGCGGTGGTCAGCAGCACGGCGGTGAGCAGGTTGGTGTCCAGGTCGTGCCGCCAGGACCGGGCCAGGGCGGTCAGGCTGTCGTCCTCGGGCGGGGTGATGATGGCCCCGGCGTTGTTCACCAACGCGTCCACCGGGCCGAGTTCACCGATCCGGGCGGCCGCCGCGCCGACCGCCTCCGGGTCGGTCAGGTCGACCACCACCGGGACGATCCGGCCCGGCCCCACCGTCCGCTCGATCTCCTCCCGGGCCTGCTCCAGCACGGCCGCCCGGCGCCCCAGGACCACCACCCGGTACCCGTCCCCGGCCAGTCGGGCCGCGATCGCCCGGCCGATCCCGGTACCGCCGCCGGACACCACCGCGAGCCGTTCCCCCGTCACGTCGTCCCCCTCGCCCCTCGGTCCACACGGCCCGGCCCCGGACACTCCTGCCCCTTCGGCCCCGAACCGCCTCCCCGGTACCGTAGCGGGGCCCGCGAACGAGCCGGCACCGGGGGGACGGGGATCAGTGACCGGGGCCGGAGCCGGGAGACGTCCGACGCGGTCCGTCGACCGGCCGACGCCGATCCGTTGATGCCGACCGACTGGCATCAACGGATCGACGTCAACCGACCGACCAGGTCGAGCAGTTCCGCCGTCCGCCACACCCGCCCGTCGAACCCGGGCAGCGTCAGGTGCAGCGGCTCGGTCCAGCGCTCCGGCACGGCCGCCAGGCCGTAGCGCGCGCCAGCCAGACCACCCGTGACGGCCGCGACGGTGTCGGTGTCGCCGCCGAGGTCGATCGCGGCCCGGAGCGCGGCCTCGAACCCGTCGGTGGTGCGCAGCGCCCAGACCGCCGAGCCCAGACAGGGCCACACGGCGCCATTGGCCTCGGTGGCCCGGTCGGGATGCCAGTCGGGGGCCAGCACGGTGGCGTAGCGCTCGCGGCTCTCCGGGTCGACGTGGGCCAGGACCTCGGGGATGCCGTCGAGCGGGTCGGCGCCGTCGAGGGCGAGGCGGACCAGCTCGTGGAAGATCGCCGTGCCCTCCCAGGCGGCCCGGTCCCCGTGGGTCAGGGCGGTGATGCGACGCCCGGCGTCCATGGTGGCCTGCCGCCCGGCGCGGGCGAAGGCGACGGCGGACGTCGAGGCGCGCATCAGGGCGCCGTTGCCGGCGGCGCGCAGGGTGGTGTTGAAGTGGACGGCGGCCGCGAGGTCCCAGGGCAGGCCGCTGGTGAGGACGGACTCGGTCTGGATGCCGATGTCCTTGGGGTCGGCGGCGGCCCAGCGGCGGAACCGGTCGAAGATGTCCGGGAGGTCCAACCCGCCCCGCTCGACCAGGGATTCCGCGACCAGAACGGCCATCTGGGTGTCGTCGGTGGCCTCGCCGCGGTCCCAGCCGCCGCCCGCGACCAGCTCCCCGGGGGCGTCCGGGAAGCGGGCGGAGAAGGCTCCGGCCGGGCCGAACTCGTAAGGGGCGCCGAGGGCGTCGCCCACCGCCGCGCCGAGGACGGCGCCGGCCGCCCGACCGCTCCAGGCCGTCACCGCGCACTCGCCCGGTCCGTCACCACGCCCGGCCCGGGACGAGCGGCAGGCCGCGCTTGTGCTCGGTGCGGCGGTAGTGGCCGAGGACGGTGCCGAAGACCTCCTCGCTGACCGGGCGGCCCTCCAGGAAGTCGTCCAGGGCGTCGTAGGTGACGCCGAGGGCCTCCTCGTCGGGGCGGCCGGGGGCGAGGTTCTCCAGGTCGGCCGTCGGAGTCTTCTTGACCAGCTCGGCCGGCGCCCCCAACACCTCGGCGATCGCGCGCACCTGACGCTTCGTCAGGCCGGACAGCGGCATCACGTCGGCCGCCCCGTCCCCGTACTTGGTGAAGAAGCCGACGGCCGCCTCCGCCGCGTGGTCGGTCCCGACGACCAGGCCGCCGTTGGCGCCCGCCGCCGCGTACTGGACCACCATCCGCTGGCGGGCCTTGACGTTGCCCCGGACGAAGTCCTCGTGCGCGTGGTCGGCGAAGGTCAGGCCGGCGGCGAGCAGGGCGTCCAGGGCCGCGTCGGTCGCGGGCTTGACGTCGACGGTCAGCAGTTCGTCCGGCTCGATGAAGGCGACCGCCCGCTGGGCGTCGTCCTCGTCCGCCTGCACCCCGTAGGGCAGCCGCATCGCGCAGAAGGCCGCCTGGTACCCCTCGGCGCGCAGCCGGTCGACGGCGAGCCGGCACAGCCGCCCGGCGGTGGTGGAGTCGACGCCCCCGCTGATCCCCAGGACGAGGGTGCGCGCGCCGGCGGCCCGCATCCGGTCGGCCAGGAAGGACACCCGGCGGTCGGCCTCCCTCCCGGGGTCGGGGACGGGCGCCACGTCGAGGGCGAGGGCGATCTCCCGCTGGAGGTCGGCGGTCAGGGGCTCGGTCATTCCGACTCCTTGGGGCTGGTGACGCGGTGCGGGCCCGTCATCGTCGTCACCAGCGAGTACAGCGAGGTGGTGGCGGTGATGAACAGGCGGTTGTTCTTCGGGCCGCCGAAGGTGAGGTTCGAGACGGGTTCGGGGACGAGAATACGGCCGATGAGGGTGCCGTCGGGCGCGTAGCAGTGGACGCCGTCGCCGAAGGCCGCCACCCAGAGCCGTCCGTCGAGGTCGAAGCGGATGTTGTCGAAGCGGCAGTCGACGCCCTTGACGAAGATCCGGTCGCCGGCGAGGGTGCCGTCCTCCTGGATGTCGAAGACCCGGATGTGCCCGGCCCGGCTGTCGTTGACGTAGAGCTGCCGCTCGTCGAGCGAGAGGACCAGCCCGTTGGGGCCGTCGAAACCGTCGGCCGCGAGCCGGACCTCACCGCTGTGCGGGTCGATCCGGTAGACGTTGCGGGCACCGATCTCGGGCTCGGCGCGGTGGCCCTCGTAGTCGGTGGTGATGCCGAAGTCCGGGTCGGAGAACCAGATCGCGCCGTCCGAGCGGACCACCGCGTCGTTCGGCGAGTTGAGCCGCTTGCCCTGGTAGCGGTCGGCGAGGACGGTGATCCGGCCGTCGTGCTCGGTGCGGGTGACCCTGCGGTTGCCCTGCTCGCAGCTGATCAGCCGGCCCTCGCGGTCGAGGGTGTTGCCGTTGGGGTGGCCGGCCGGGGAGCGGAAGACGCCGACCGTGCCGGTGGCCTCGTCCCAGCGCAGCAGACGGTCGTTGGGGATGTCGCTCCAGATCACCTGGCGCCAGGCCGGCAGGTAGAGCGGCCCCTCGGCCCAGCGGCAGTCGCCGTACAGCTTCTCCAGCCGGACGTCGCCGTTGGCGCACCGACGGAACCGGTCGTCCAGGATCTCGTACAGCCCGAACTCGACAGTGCCAGACATCATCCACCCCAAGTCGCTATTGACCGAACATCATTCCGACGAACTGGAGTATGGCAGAACACGGTATGGTCCCACCATGGCCACCACCGATCACCTCGACGACACCGACCGTGCCCTGCTCGCCCTGCTGCAGCGGGACGCCGGGCAGGCGTACGCGACACTGGGCAAGGCCGTGGGACTGTCCACGGCGGCGGCGCACGAGCGGGTGCGCAAGCTGCGCGAACGCGGCGTGGTCCGCCGCACCACGGTGGAGGTGGACCCGAGGAGCCTCGGGCTCGGGGTGCTCTCCTTCGTGATGGTGGACTCCTCCGCCTGGATGGGCGACTCGGCGCAGGCCTTCGCCGCGATCCCCGAGATCGAGGAGGCGCACATCATCGCGGGCAGCGCCTCGGTGCTGGTCAAGGTGCGGACGGCGACCACCGAGCAGCTCCAGGACGTGCTGCGACGGCTCTACGCGATCGAGGGCGTGAGCGGGACGCACGCGACCGTCGTGCTGGAGACTTTCTTCGAACGGCCGCCCGCGCCTGAGAAGACATCTCATTCGGGTTCGTAGGCTGCTTCCGTGACGATCGTGGAGCGCCTGGTGCCGGACGAGTTGTGGGAGCTGTTCCAGTTGGTGGTGCCGGAGGCGCCGACTCGGCCGCAGGACGGTGGTCAGCGCCGCTCCGGGGACCGGGAGGTGCTGGCGACGATCGTGTTCGTCGCGACGTCGGGGTGCACGTGGGCCCGGCTGCCTCCCTGTTTCGGTCCGTCCGGGCCCACCGCGCACAGGCGGTTCACCGAGTGGAGCAGGGCCAGGGTGTGGGCCAAGCTCCGCCAGGTCGTCCTGGACGAGCTCGGCGCGCGGGGCGAGCTGGACTGGTCGAGGTACGCGGTCGACTCGATGAACATGCGGGCCCTGAAAAGGGGGAGTTGACCGGTCCGAATCCTGTCGATCGGGGCAAGTACGGGTCGAAGTTCCACCTGCTCACCGAACGCACCGGTTTACCCCTGTCACTCGCGATCTCCGGGGCCAACGTCCACGACAGCCAGGTCCTGATCCCGCTCGTCACCGCCATCCCGCCGATCCGCTCACGGCGCGGCCCGAGACGGCGCCGACTCGGCAAGCCGCATGTTCGACAAAGCCCACGACCATCGCTTCATCCGCTCCCACCTGCGCCGTCGGGGGCGGCCTCTCCGCGCGGTCGGCACGTACACCGTCACCCTCACCGTGACCGACGACAAGGGCGCCACGGCCACCAGCAGCCAGAACGTCGTCATCGCGGGGATGGCGGAGTGCACCAGCTCCGACAGCTCCCAGCTCGACCGCAACTGCCGCCGCAGCAACGTGTCGGCCACCACCGGCAACTACGCCTACTACTACCTGAGCATCCCGGCAGGAACCACCCAGCTGAAGATCACCACCAGCGGCGGCACCGGCAACGCCGACCTCTACTACAGCACCGGCGGCTGGGCGTCCACCCGCTCGTACCTCGCCAAGTCGGCCGCCACCGGCAACGAGGAGACCCTCACCATCACCGACCCGCCGACCGGCCTCGTGTACCTCAGCCTCCACGCCCAGCAGGGATTCAGCGGGGTGACCATCAAGGCCGAATACTGACACCACAGGACAGGTGACGGCCCCGGCGAACCACCCCCGGGCCCCGTTGGCCGTGGGGCCCGGATGGTGGCCACGATACGCGGAGCCGGGCGCCAAAGCAGTAGCTACTGGCCGCCGTTCACATGGCAGGGCCATGAGTGTCGGCCGCGGTCCTGCATGCGGTGGCTCTTGAAAGCATCGCCGAAGAAGCACCGCGAGCACTGCACAAGACACACTCCGAAGCGTCAGTAGAACCAGGAAACCGCGGCCGACGGCACTCGCCATCGCCACCTGGTGCTGACACCGGACAGAAGGCCAGCAGAATACGACAGCTCACTCCGTACGGACGCCGGAGGATCCGCAGGCAGGCCCTTTCGTGGCCCCGGGCACACGGCCGGACGGCGAACTCACCCCGGCCGGCCCCACCCGGGGCTGTCATCGGCCGCACTTTCGCGCTTCGAGCCTTCGGGGCCCACCTCGCATCGCCGCCTTCACGAAGCGGAGCACAGCGCAGGTACGGGCGAAGCTGTACCAGCTGGCTCGGCGGAACCCGCCGGCTATACCGGCGTTGCGATCACAGAACCGACCACATCGCAGCCTTCACCACCACACTCCTCTGCCACCGCAGAGCCACATGAGATGACTTCTCAGGGGCCTTCAGGGCCCCGGAGATCGGGCAGGCGGGGCTTCTCCAGCGACACCGGGCGCTCCCGTGCGTCCGGGCGCTCCGGGCGCTCCGGCTGCGACGGTCCCTTCGGGTGCTTCAGGATGTCGAGGACCAGGGCGCCGTCCACGGTCTCCCGGACGACCAGCAGGTTCGCCAACTCGTCCAGGTGGTGCCGGTGTTCGGTCAGCAGGCCGACGGCCCGGCGCTCGGCCTGCCGCAGCAGGTCCGCGACCGCCTCGTCCACCGCGCGCTGGGTCTGCTCGGAGTACGGGCGGCGCAGCAGGTCCTCGGGGCTGTCGCCGAGGTAGTGCGGGCTGCCGCTGGAGTAGCCGACCGGGCCGAGTTCCGGTGAGAGGCCGAACTCGCGGACCATCCGGGTGGCGACCGAGGTGGCGTTGGCGAGGTCGTTGGCGGCGCCCGTGGAGCCCTCGCCGAAGACCACCAGCTCGGCTGCCCGTCCGCCGAGTTGGACGGTGAGCAGGTCGGTCAGGTAGCCCTGGCTGTACAGGTGCCGCTCCGCCTCGGGCAGTTGCTCGGTGGCACCGAGGGCGACCCCGGCCGGGAGGATGGTGACCTTGGCGACCGGGTCGGCGTGCTCGCACAGCGCGGCCATCAGCGCGTGCCCGGACTCGTGCACGGCGACGGCGTGCCGCTCCTCGGGCAGCAGCGCGTTGGAGGACTCCCTGCGGCCGAGCAGCACCCGGTCGCGGGCGTCGTCGAGGTCACCGGCGGTGATGGTGGCCCGATCGGCGCGGACGGCGTTGATGGCGGCCTCGTTGACCAGGTTGGCGAGGTCGGCGCCGGAGAAGCCGGGGGTGCCACGGGCGATCCGCTTCAGGTCGACGTCCGGGGCGAGGGTCTTGCCCCGGGTGTGCACGGCGAGGATGGCCGACCGCTCGGCCTGGTTGGGCAGCGGCACGGTGACCTGCCGGTCGAACCGGCCGGGGCGCAGCAGTGCCGGGTCGAGGGCGTCGGGCCGGTTGGTGGCGGCGATGACGACGATGCCGGTGCTCTGGTCGAAGCCGTCCATCTCGGCGAGCAGCTGGTTCAGGGTCTGCTCGCGCTCGTCGTTGCCGCCGATCCGGGTGCCACCCGCCCGCCGGGCGCCGACGGCGTCGATCTCGTCGATGAAGATGATCGACGGGGCACGTTTGCGGGCCTCATCGAAGAGGTCGCGGACCCGGGACGCGCCGACGCCGACGAACATCTCCACGAACCCGGAGCCGGTCACCGACAGGAACGGCACCTCGGCCTCCCCCGCGACGGCCCGGGCCAGCAGCGTCTTGCCGGTGCCCGGCGGCCCCACCATGATCACCCCGCGCGGCCCCTTGGCCCCGGCGGCGGCGTAGCGCTCCGGGCTGCGCAGGAAGTCGACCACCTCGCTGACCTCCTGCTTCACCCCTTCGTACCCGGCGACGTCGGCGAACCGGGTGGCCGGCCGCTCGGCCTCGATGATCTTCGCCCGGGAGCGGCCGATGGCGCTCAGCCCACCGCCCAGCGACCGCGCGGCCATCCGGCCCGACCAGAGGAAGAGCCCGCCGAATAGCAGCAGCGGCAGGAACAGCAGCAGCGTGGACCAGAGGGAGCTGCCACCGCTGGAGCGGGTGCCGGTGACGGTCACGTGCTGATCGCCGAGTGCCCGGCTGAGCTGGGAGGTGTCCAGCGCGGTGGGGATCTGGCTGGTGAAGCGGGTGCCGTCCTTGAGCGTGCCGCTCACCGCGCCGGTGTCGCTGACGGTCACCGTCTGCACCTGGCCGGTGTCGACCCGGTTCACGAAGTCGGTGTAGGCGTAGCGGTTGCCGGGCTTGCCGGGGTTGGAGAACAGCACCAGCAGGAGGAGCGTCACCAGGACGGCGACGGGCAGCAGCCAGCGGCGCCACGAGGGCGGCGGGGGCTTGGGCTGGCCCCCGGGGCCCTGGTCCGGCGGCCCGCCCGGCCCCTGGCCGGGGTCGCGGCCCGGGCCCCGGGCGGTGTTCCAGCCGGGGCCCCGGCCGGAGTCGCGGTTCGCCGTCGGACCGGAGCGCGGGCCGTGGGCCGGTTCAGGTCCCGGCCCGGGGCCCGAACCGGTGTCCGGCCCGGGGCCCGCTCCCGAGCCCGGTCCGGAGCCCGACGGTGTCGCGGCGTGTGGCGCGGCGTGCGTCGGGAGGTGCGTCGGGACGTGCCGGGCCGTCCACAGCCGGATTCGTACGATCATCCACGCTCACCGCCTTCTCGGGGACCATCGGGCCTCCGTCTCCATGGTCGGACGCTCAGCGCCCGGATGGGAGCCCGAAGCCCGGCGGCAGTCCCCCTCCTCCCCCGCGCCCACCCCCCGCCGGGGGCGCCGAGGAGTCGGCCCCGGCGGGTCAGGAGAAGTCCAGCGAGCCCGTCCGGGTCCGCTTGAGCTCGAAGAACTTCGGGTACCCGGCCAGCAGCCGGACGCCGTCGAAGACCCGTACGGCGTCCTCCCCGCGCGGTATCGCGGTCAGCACCGGGCCGAAGAAGGCGACGCCGTCCACGTGGATGGTCGGCGTGCCGACCTCCTCGCCGACCGGGTCCATGCCCTCGTGGTGGCTCTTGCGCAGCGCGAGGTCGTACGCGGTGCTGTTCGCCGCGTCGGCCAGTTCCTCGGGCAGGCCAGCCGCGACCAGGGCCTCGCGGATGACGGCGTCGTCGGCGGGCCGGTCCTGGTCGTGCAGGCGGGTGCCGAGCTCGGTGTACAGGTCGCGCAGCACGTGCTCGCCGTGCTGCTCGGCGGCCGCGATGCAGACCCGGACGGGGCCCCAGCCGGTGGTCATCAGCCGCTGGTAGCGCTCGGGCAGGTCGGTGCGGCCCTCGTTGAGGACGGACAGGCTCATCACCCGGAAGGTGAGGTCGAGCTCACGCCGGCGGCCGACCTCCAGGATCCACCGGGAGGTGATCCAGGCGAACGGGCAGACGGGGTCGAAGTAGAAGTCGACCTTGGTGGCCTTCGGCAGGCCGTCGGTCGCGGTGTCGGCGGTCTCGGTGTCGGTGTCGGTGTCGGCCGTGGAGGTGGCATTCGTCAGGGTGTTCGTCACGCCGAGGAGCCTAACGGCCCAAGTGGACCACTCGACAGAGCCAATTCACGGCATTTCCCATGGGCCACTTCGGCCCTCCCTCTCAACTGCAGGTCGTCCCGTCCGCCGGCACCGTGCCGTCCAGCAGGTAGGCGTCCACGGTCTGCTTCAGACAGGGGTTGCCGGTGTTGTAACCGCCGTGCCCCTCGCCCTGCAGGGTGACGGTCACGCCGACGCCCGCGCCGAGCTGCTGCGCCATCGCGTGGGCGCCCTCGACCGGGGTGGCGGGGTCCCCGGTCGTGCCGACCACCAGGATCGGGGCGGCGCCCGGGGCGGCGACCTCCGGGTGGTCCCCCTTGCCCGGGACGGGCCAGCCGGTGCAGCCGGTCAGGCCCCAGGCGGTGAAGGCACCGAACACCGGGGAGGCGGCCTGGAAGGGCGGCAGCTGCTGCTGGACGTCCTGGTCGGAGTAGCGCTGCCGCGCGTCCGCACAGCTGACCGCCCGGTTCGCGGCGTTCAGGTTGCTGTAGTGCCCCTGCGCGTCGCGCCCGTTCAGCCCGTCGGCGAGCTGCAGCAGCGTGGTGCCGGTGCCCTGGTCCATCGCCTCGGTGAGGCCGGCGGCCAGGGCGGGCCAGGTCTCCTGGCTGTACAGGGCGCCGGCGATGCCCGTGACGCCCAGGGTCTCGGTGAGCTGCCGCCCGTCCTTGGTGGGCAGCGGCGACTGCTCCAGCTTCCGCACCAGTGCGGCGACCTCAGCGGTGCCCTCGTCGCCGCCGGCGCCGGTCGGGCAGGCGGCGCCGAGCTGGGCGGCGCAGGCCTTCATGAAGTCGTCGAGGGCGAGTTGGAAGCCCTGGGCCTGGCCGAGCGCGGACTGCTGCGGGTCCTTGGTCGGGTCCACCACCGAGTCCAGCACCATCCGGCCGACCTCCTGCGGGAACAGGTGCGCGTACACGCCGCCGAGCTGGGTGCCGTAGCTGATGCCGAAGTAGGAGAGCTTCGGGTCGCCCAGCACCTGCCGCATCAGGTCCATGTCCCGGGCGGCGCTCTCGGTGTCCACGTACGGCAGCACCGCGGCCGAGTTGTGCTCGCAGGCGGCGACGAACTGCGCGTTGCTGTCGTCCAGGGCCTTCACCGCGGCCGGGTTCTCCGGCGTGCTGTCCACGGCCGCGGAGGCGTCCATCGCCCGGTCGCCCAGGCACGTCACCCCGGCGCTGGCGCCGACCCCGCGCGGGTCGAAACCCACCAGGTCGTAGCGGGTGTTGAGGGAGGCGTAGGTCGGGGCGAGGGCGGGCAGGGTGGCCACGCCGGAGGCGCCGGGGCCGCCGAAGTTGAAGAGCAGCGAGCCGATCCGGTGCTGCTCGTCCTTGGCCTTGCTGCGGATCAGCGCGAGGTCGATCGTCGGACCGTCCGGCTTGGTGTGGTCCAGCGGGGCCTTGAGGGTGGCGCACTGCCAGTCGGCGGCCGGTGCGGTACCGCTGCCCTGGGCGGCGCTCGGGGCGGCGCAGGCGTGCCAGTCCAGCTTCTGCGCGGCCAGTCCGGTGCGGGCCGCGGAGGCGGCGGAGCCGGCCCCGGTGGCGGAACCGGCGTCGGTGGCAGAGGTGTCGGTGGCCGGGGAGGTGGGCGCGGCCCCGGCGGCGGACGAGCCGTCGCGCTGGCAGCCGGTGGCGGCGGTGAGCAGCAGCGCGGTCAGGCCGAACGCTCCGGCGCCGCGGACGACGGTGTGCATGGGGCGGGTCCACCTCTCGGGTCGGCCGGTCACCCCGGCGGCGCGCGGCGGGACGGCGTACGCCCGGCGCACGGCGCGGTCGACGCACCACAGACCCTAGGCGCCGGGACCACGCGCTGCCTGCCGGAAGCCTCCGGACGGGGGCGCGCGCCGCACGGCCTGCCACCGGCCGCCCGAGTGAGGGTTCAACCGGCCCACCCGGTGGCACCCTTACCGCCGTCCGCCCGCACCGGGCGCCGGAACCCTTCCACGGAGGGCCAGTTGAGCAGCGACACCACCGCAGGCGACGAGGGCGGCCCGGCCGACTTCGACAGCGTGGACGTCTTCGTCACCAACAGTCGCCACGAGGTCCTGCTCCAACTGCGCGACGACAGGCCGGACATCGCCTGGCCCGCGTACTGGGTCGTCCCCGGCGGACACCGCGAGCCCGGCGAGACGCCGTACCGCACCGCCGTCCGCGAGCTGCGCGAGGAGACCGGGCTGGACGTGCCCGGGCTGCGGCCCTTCCACCCGGACCCGCGCGAGGGCGACGCCGCCACCCGCCGGCCGGCCTTCCACGCGGTGGTGGACGTCGACCCGGCCGAACTGGTCCTCGGCGAGGGGCAGGAGCTGCGGTTCGTCCCGATCGCGGAGGCGCAGGGGATGCGGGTGCCGCCCGACCTCAAGGTCCACCTGCGCGGGCTGCAGGGCCGGTTGACGGACGGGGCGGCGGTCAGCGGGCGAGAGGGGTGCCGCGACGGCTCCGGCTCCGGCTCCCGCGCCGAGGACTGGAGCGTGATCGACGCCGTCCACCGCCACCTCTCCGAGCACCGGGCGCGCATCGGGCAGCCGCTGCTGACGCTCCAGGTGGTCAAGATCCAGGAGGAGGCGGGCGAGGTCGCCGAAGCGCTCCTGGGCGTCCTCGGCGCCAACCCCCGCAAGGGCGTCAGCCACACCGTCGCCGACCTGCAGGGCGAACTCTGCGACGTGATCACCGCCGCCATGGTCGCGCTCCGTGACACCACCACCGACCCGGCCGCCGTCCTCAGCGCCCACCTCACCGCCTGGCGCCCCCGCCACGCCGGGGAACCGCCGGCCGGGCAGGCCTCGACCCGGTCGACCACCGACGAGCGGATCGGGCGCTCGGCGAGCACTCCACCGCGGTCCGGGTCGTAGGGATCGACGGAGCAACGCCCGGCCGGAGCGCCGCCGCTGGTTGCCGGTCTCCCGTCAGCCCGACGGCCTGCGCTCCGGCCAGGCGTGACGGTCGGCGCGGCCGCTCACCCACCCTGCCGATCGGCAGGGTCTCACCGGGAATTCCGGCCCGCGAACCTCCCGATCGGCACATGTGCGCGGGACCGGAGCAGCGCAAGGATGGCGGTCACCGAGGGCCCCGTCGGTGGGTCCGGAGAGGAGGGCTGCCATGGCCGTCATGCCCGTCGCCTTCACGGCGTTCGCGGTGTTCGCGGTGTGCACTGCGCTCGCGGTGTTCACTGCGCTCGCAGCATTCGCGCTGTTCGCGGCGCCCGTCACCGATGGCGCCGCGCGCACCCGAGGCTCACCCCGGTTCCATCCCGGGCGTGCCGCGGACGGCGTACGCCGGCAGGCGCAGCCCGTCGAAGGCGGCCCGGGGCAGGCTCAGTCCGAAGCGCCGTTCGACGGCGCCGAGGGTACGGCGGCGGGCGTCCGCGCCGCCTCCCCCCTCAGGGCCGGAGGGGGTGACGCCGTCCGGCTCCAGGACGCTCGCGGCGACGAGGTCCGGCACCAGCAGGTCGGGCTCCTGGCCCCAGCGCCAGCGCTCCTCGCCGAGGCCGAACCCGCACAGCACGGCGCCGTCGCGGGCGTAGTCGAGCAGTGCCGGCGGCTGCTCCGGCATCGGGCGGAAGTGGACCACCTCCACGCCGTCACGCGCTATCTCGGTGAGCAACTCGCCGCCCGTGGAGTCGCCGTACTCGATGGCGAACGACCAGCCGCCACACTCGCCGACCCGGATCACGCCGTCGCTGTCGTCGCCGGGGCGGTAGACGTCGATGTCCAGGGCCCGGATCTCCGTGCCGCTGATCGGCGCGGTCCCGGCGGCCGGGTCGGCGCCCATCCGGCGGGCGAGTTCCTCCGGCGGGATCCCCCGGGCGAACACCACACCGCCGACCTCACCGTCCGTGTCGGGCCCGCCCGTTCCCGGCGTGCCGGTGCCCGGCCGACCGACCTCCGCGAGCCACTGGATGCCGTCGCCGTCCCTCCCGGCTCCCTCGCGCGTACCGTCGGTCATGCCGCCCTCCCCTCGCGCCGGCCTGCGGTGGCCGGGCGCGCCGCTGGGCACCCTAACCGACCCGGCCCACACCCGGAGCCCGGTCACCGGAAGGCTGCCGGAACAGGCTTCCCGCAGGCCGACACACCACCCCGGAGGAGACACCGGGAGCGGAACTCGCTCGGCCCGCAAGGCCGTTCGCCCAGCCACGTCGCCCTCGGCTCACTCGGGTCCGTGCGGCACGTTCTGGTCGGCCACCGCCTCGAACAGCAGCTTCGCGGCCACCGTCGCCCCGTCGGTGCGGATCGTCCCGGCCATGGCCCGGGCACGTGCGCGGGTCCCGGGCGCCAGGGCCGTGGTGAGCGCGGCGCACAGGGAGTCGACGGTCGGCGCGAGGTCGAGGTGGGCCACGCCGATGCCCGACTCGGCCACCCGGCCGGCCCAGTAGGGCTGGTCCGCGATCCGGGGGACGACCACCTGGGGCACCCCGGCCCGGGCCGCCGTGGTGGTGGTGCCCGCGCCACCGTGGTGGACGACGACGGCCACCCGGCGGAACAGCGCCTGCTGGTTGACCTCACCGACGACCAGGCAGTCGTCCCGGTCGTCGACCGCTGTCAGGCCCGCCCAGCCGCGGGCGAGGAGTACCCGGCGGCCGAGTGCGCGGCCCGCCGCGGTCGCGACTCGGGCGATGTCTTCCGGGGCGTGCGCGGCCATGCTGCCGAAGCCCACGTACACGGGTGGTTCACCGGCGTCCAGGAAGGCCTCCAGGTCGGCCGGCAGCGGGCGGTCGTCGGGCAGGATCCAGGCGCCGGTCTGGACCGGGTCGAGTTCCGTCCTGCCCCGCGACGGGCAGAGCGTCGGGTCCGCCGCCACCCACGGCCGGTCGGTGAGGACGTGATCGCGGACGTTGTCGACCGGCGGCAGGCCGAGCGCCGCCCGGTGCCGGTTGAGCGCCTCGCCGTACAGCCCGTTGACCCGCTGGGCGTCCTGCTCCCACAGCACCCGGTGGTCGGTCTCGTCCTGCGGGGACGGTGTGCCCGGCCGTGCCCCGGGCCGGAAGTGCCGCGAGGGCAGTCCGAAGATGTGGAAGCACGCGAGGACGTAGCGGATGCCGAGGTACTCGGCCACGTCCCGCGCACCGGCCGGCATCAGGCCGGTCGCCAGGATCACGTCGCACCCCTCGGCTGCCGCGGTGAGCGTGTCGAACCTCGCGGCGACCAGCTCGGGGGCGAGGCGGAACGCGTCCTGCGCGGTCGGCGGCTTCGGTCCTGCGACCACCGAGTGCACCGTCGGGCCGAGCGGCACCAGCGGCACGCCGACCCGTGCCAGCAGATCCACGAATTCCTGGTCCGGCGGCGCGCAGACCCGCACCTCCGCGCCGAGCCCCCGCAGCGCCGCCGCCAGTCCCGCCAGCGGTTCGACATCTCCGCGCGATCCCCAAGCCGTCAACAACACGCGCATGTCCGACTCCCGTTTCCGCAGGTCACAGCCTTTCGACCATCGATTCTGCGGCCCACCCGAGGCCTTGCCGCAAGCCCCTGGGTGCGCTATAGCCTGGTAGTGGCAGGGAGCGCGATCTCCTGCCGTTCCCGTTTCCCCTTCTGCGGCCCACGGTCCGGCCACCTGTCGGCCCGGCCACCCGACCACCCACCGTCCCGGTGATCGCCGACGGCACCGCGCAGGACGCCCAGCTGAACAGCCCCTGGCTGGTCCCTTCTAGCCGGCCGATGGATCAGGAGCCCGGGCAGAACTCCGCCTTCACCTCGGCGGTGAACAGGTCGATCGGCCCGCTGCCGCCGTTCAGCCAGTCCCCGTTGACGTTGGTGGAGAGCAGGTGGCGGCCGTCCCGGCTGCCGTAGGTGTAGGTCCACGAGCCGTTGATGGCGCCGCCCATGCCCCAGACGGTGGTGCAGGGCAGGTTGACGGAGCTGACGCCCAGGCCGTAGGCGGTGTCCTTGATCCACTTGTCCGCCGGAGTCTGGACCATCGTGAACATCTCCTGCTGCTGGGCCGGCGGCAGCAGTCGTCCGCCCAGCAGGGCGGCGAAGAAGGTGTTGAGGTCGCGGGTGGTGGAGATCATGTCGCCGGACGCCCAGCCCCAGGACGGGCTCAGCTCGGTCACGTCGTAGTCCGGAGTGTTCGGGTCGGTGTACCCGAGGTGGGAGTACTCCCGTCCGTGCGGCCCGTGGATGGTGACGTCGTCGGAGGCGGGCTCGTAGGTGCTGGTGAGGCCGAGCGGGGTGGTGATGCGCTGCCGGATCTGCTGGGCCAGGAGGCTGCCGGAGGCACGCTCGACGATCATCCCAGCGAGGACGTAGTTGGTGTCGGAGTACGTCCAGCCGGCGCCGGGGGCGAAGTCGGGCTGGTGGGCGCGGGCGATGCCGACGAGCCGCTCAGGGGTGAAGTCGTCGAAGCGGTGCTGCAGGAAAGGCTCGTGCCAGAACTCCTTCCCGATCTCGTCGTCCATGGCGAAGTTGGGGACACCGCTGGTGTGGTTGAGCAGCTGCCGGACGGTGATCCGGTCGGGCTGGTAGCCGGGGGCGTCGAGGACGCCGGGCAGCCAGTGCTCCACGCTGTCGTCCAGGCTCAGCCGGCCCTCAGCGGCGAGCTGGAGTACGACGGTGGAGACGAAGGTCTTGGTGGTGCTGCCGATCCGGAACCGGTCCTGCTCCTGGCGGGGCCGCCCGGTGGTGATGTCGGCGACGCCCGCCTCGCCGAACCAGCGGTGGCGCCCGTCCCGCACCTCGGCGACGACGCCGGGGAGTCCACCGGTCGTCACGCCCTGGTCGAGCACGGCCTGTACGCCCGGGTGGCGGTCCCGCTGCCCGGGATGCCCGGCGGCCTGGTCGGCGGACACCGGTGCAGCGGTGGTGACGGTGGCGGCCAGCATGGCCCCGGTGAGCAGGGCGGTTGCGGCGGCGCGGGTGGTGGTCCTCATGGCGTGTTCCCCCTCGGCGGTGTTTCCCGTTGACTGAGAGAACGCTCCCGCGAATTCACGACACCGTCAACAACGAATCTGCGGCAACTTCTACATCGCAGCAGCTCAGTTGGCAGATTTCCTTGCAATGGGAATGCTCGTGAATGCAACATCTCTGCTCTCCCATTGCAACAACGCGGGCATCGGGCGGATACTCTCCTGACCATCGCGAGGAGCCCGCGCGAAAAGCCCGCGCGAAAAGCCCGCGCGAGGAACCCGAGAGGACGAGGACGAATGCCCGGAGGCCGACTGACCCAGCAGGACCGCCGCCGGATCGCCACCGGCCTGGCCGAGGGGCTCGGCTACGGCGAGATCGCCCGCGGCCTCGGCCGGCCGACCTCGACCGTCACCCGCGAGATCGCCCGCAACGGCGGCCCGTCCGGCTACCAGGCCGAGCGCGCCCAGCGCGCGACCGCCCAGCGCTCCCGCCGCAGCCGTACCGCGCCCGCCCCGCGCCCGCCCGCCCCGGCCCCCGGCGGCGTCGACCGGGACCCGGCCGCCGTCGGCGAGTTCACCGACCGGCTGGCCGAGTTGCTGGTGCACGTCGGCATGCCCCGGATGGTGGCCCGGGTGCTCGGCTGCCTCTACGTCACCGACGAGGGCAGCCTGACCTCAGGTGACCTGGTCCAGCGGCTGCAGGTCAGCCCGGCCGCCGTTTCCAAGGCGATCGGCTACCTGGAGGCGCAGGCGCTGGTCCGCCGGGAGCGCGATGACCGGGAACGCCGCGAGCGGTACGTCATCGACGGCGACATCTGGTACCGCGCGCTGCTGGCCAGCGCCGAACGCAACGCGATGCTCGCCGGGATCACCCGCCACGGCGCCGAGTTGCTCGGACCCGCCACCCCTGCGGGCGCCCGGATGGACGACGCGTCCGCGCTGCTGGAGCGGATCGGCCAGGACATCGTGCGGTCCGTCCGGCAGTGGTACGAGGAGCGCGGCCCGGCTCCGTCCTGATCGCCCGACGACCCGAGCCTGATCCCAGCCGCCTGTCAGCTCGGCGACAAGGACCACACCTTCGGCCCGGGCGACGAGGAGCACGACCAGACTGAACGGCGTTGTGGCTAGTCCCCCTGCTCGGCCAGCGACTTGACGCCTTCGAGGATGGCCGTCATGCCCGTGCGCAGCTCGCCCAACCGGAAGTCGATGAGCTTCTCCTCGACCTCCGGCTTGGCGTCGATGATGGGGCTCATGGCGCTGCGGCCCGGACCGATCACCACCGACTGGCGCAGCCGGGTGCCGCCGTCCTCGGGGCTCAGGTCGAAGCGCCACCGGGCCAGCGCGCCGACCGCGTCGGACACCGGCTCGCCGTAGCGGCCGTCCGCGTCCATCACGGCCCAGGCGAAGGCCCGGGGGCCTGCTGGGCTCGCGGGGCCGGTGAGCTCGATCACCTCGGAGACCGTCCGCCAGTCGGGCATGCCGGTGCGGCGGTTGTGGCCCTCGAAGCGGGCGCCCGGTGCCGGGCCGTCCGCGCCGTCCAGCCAGGCGACGCGCTGGAGCTCCGGGCTGAGCCGGGCGGGCAGGTCGATGTCCGTCACCAGCTCCCACACCCGCTCCACCGGTGCCTGGACGAAGATCTCGCAGACCGTCCCCGGACCGTCGGCGTAACGCATTCCGTTCCCCCTCGCTCCTGCAGATCGCGCCTGGTTCGAACCTGCGAAACCCACGAACCCGCGCACCTACGAATCCACAAACCCACGAACCTACGACTGTATGAATCGATACGGGTCGACACCCGCCCGCACCCCCGCCTCCGCGTCCGGAACGCCGCGGGGGCTGCGGGCGGGTTGCCGCCCTGGGCCCGGGATCGATGATCGAGCCCGGCGAACATCCAAGTCAATCCACCGATTTGCTGGGACACCTCCAAGCGATACCTTGGGTGCCCGTGACCATCGACGATCTCCGCGTCTTCACCGCGGTCTGCCGGGCCGGGTCGTTGAGCGCCGTCGCCCGCGACCTCCGGTGCACCCAGTCCGCGGTCAGCCAGCACGTGAAGCGGCTCGAACGCGAGCTCGGGCTCTCCCTGATCGAGCGGCACCCGCGCGGAGTGGTGCCCACCAAGGCGGGCCGCCTGCTCCAGACCGCCGTGGCCGCCGGGCTCGGCAGCATCGACCACGCGCTGCACCGGATCGCCGAACTGGCGCGCGGCGAAGGCGGATCCGTCCGGATCACCACCGGTGCCACCAGCATCCGGCACTTCATGTCCTCGGCCGTGGTGGCCTTCCGCCGGCGCTTCCCGCAGGTCAGCCTGGAGTTCCAGACCGAGGTCTCCAGCCGCAGCTGCCTGGCGGCGCTGACCGCCGGCCGGGTCGACCTGGCCTGGATCACCCTCGGGACGCCGGTCCGCGGCATCGACCAGCGGCCCGTCGTCGACCTGCCGTGGGTCCTCGCCGTCGCGGCGGGCGACCCGCTCGCCGCCCGGGCCCGGATCGAACCCGCCGACCTCCAGGACGCCCGGCTGATCGGACTGCCGCAGAACTCGGTCGCCCGCTCCCAACTCGACTCCTGGATCGGGAGGTCGGGCATCCGGCCGGTCTTCGACACCAGCGTCGCCGACTGGGACACCGCGATCCTGCTCGCCGAACTCGGCCTCGGCCACGCCGTCGTGCCCGCCCTCCCCCAGTGGCGGGGCCCCGGCCACCCCGGCTTGCGGCTGCTCCCGCTCCCCGACCTGCCCGCCCTCACCGCAGGCTGGGCCGTCCGCGACTGGGACAACCTCTGCCCCCTCTCCCGCGCCTTCGCCGACACCGTCGCCGCCCACTGCGGCGACGAAGCCGCCCTCCCGGTGGAGCCCCCGGTCACACCCTGACCCCTTCTCCGCGACCCCCGACCCCCGACCCCGGACCCCCGACCTCCGCCCGCCCTCACCGGGAGACGGTCACCGGGTGGCAGCTGCACGATCCAGGAAGCGCCGCACCCCGTCCCGTACGCCCTCGGTCGGCACGGTCGCCGCGAAGGCCGCCGCCTCCACCGCGAGCCCCTCGTCGATCGGCAGGTTGATGCCCCGGGTCACGGCCCGCAGGCAGGCGGCCACGGCCGTGGGCGCGTGCCGGACGATCCGGTCGGCCAAGTCACGGGCCGCGTCCAGCAGTTCGCCCGCCGGGACGACCGAGTTGACCAGGCCGATCTCGGCGGCACGCGCGGCCGGGATCGGGTCACCGGTCAGGATCATCTCCAGACCGCGCTTGCGGCCGACGTGCCGCGGCAGCCGCTGCGAACCGCCGAAGGGGGGCGGGAAACCGAGCGAGATCTCCGGCTTGGCGAAGGTCGCGTGCTCGGCGGCGACGGCCAGCGGCGCGGCCTCGGTGACCTCGCAACCACCGCCGTACGCGAGGCCGTTGACGGCCACGATGACCGGCTTGGGGAACTCCTCGATCCGCCGGGTGAGGGTGTGCCCGCGCCGGACGAACTCGCGCAGCGCCCGCTCGGGCCCGCCAGCGACGCTGGCGGCCAGGGAGGGGATGTCGGCGCCCGCGCTGAACGCCCGCTGCCCGGCGCCGGTCAGGATGACGGCGCGGACGGTGTCGTCGGCGTCGATGCGGTCGAGCTCGGCCAGCAGCCCGTCGATCGTCGGATAGTCGAGGGCGTTGAGCTTCGCCTCCCGGTCGATGGTGAGGGTGACGACGTGCTGGTCCCGCTCGCTGCGGATGGTCATGGGCTCGCGCTCCGTTCCCGGCCCCGTTGCAGGCCTTGTCCCCGTCTCTGTCCCCGGCCTCCCTGCCGGACGGATCGAGACTAGGAACACCCGCCCAGGACAATCCAGTTATTGTCCTGGATACATCCCCGCCCACGTGCCCGACGGACCGACCCGACCGACCGACCGACCGACCCGACCCGACCGACCCGCCCGACCCGCCCGACCCGACCGACAGGCAGGTGCCCCGTGCGACCGCCCTCCTACAAGGCCATCGTCGACGAGTACGCGACCGCGATCCGCTCCGGCGCGCTCCCGGCGGGCACCCGGCTGCCGACCCACCGCACCCTCGCCCGCGAACGGCGCGTCGCCCTCGCCACCGCCACCCGGGCCTACGCCGAACTGGCCGCCGCCGGACTGGTGGTGGGCGAGCAGGGCCGGGGCACGTTCGTGAGGGTGCGCTCCGGCTACGACGGCATCGAGCCCTCCCGCGCTCTCCCGGTGCCCCGGGTGGCGGACCTCTCCTTCAACCAGCCGCTCGCCCCCGACCAGGGCGACCTGCTGCGGCAGGCCCTGCGCGCCCTCGCCTCCTCCGGCGACGCCGAGGCCCTGCTGCGCCAGCACCCACCGGGCGGCCACCGGCACGACCGGGCGGCCGTGGCCGGGTACCTGCTGGACCGCGGGGTCGACACCGCCCCCGACAACGTGCTGCTCACCAACGGGGCGCAGCAGGCGCTGGACTGTGTCCTGCGCACCCTCACCCGCCCCGGGGACGTCCTGGCGGTGGACGCGCTCAGCTACCCCGGCATCAAGCTGCTCGCCTCCGCACACGGGCTCGACCTGGCGCCCGTCGCGGTCACGCCCGCGGGCCCGGACCTCGACGCGCTGGAACGGCTCTGCCGCGCCCGCCCGGTGCGCGCGGTGTACACCATGCCGACCGTCCACAACCCGCTCGGTTGGGTCCTCGACGTGGCGCAGCGCGAGCGCCTGGCCGGGGTCGCCGCCCGGCACGGCTGCACGCTGATCGAGGACGGTACGTACGCCTTCCTGGAGGCCGCGCCGCCCCCGCCGCTGCACGCCCTCGCGCCCGAGCACACCTGCTACGTCGCCGGGCTCTCCAAGAACGTGGCGCCGGGGCTCCGGTTCGGCTTCGCCGTGCTGCCCGACCGCCTGCTGCGGGCCGCGACGACCCACCTGCGCACGGCCGGCTGGGGCGCGCCCGGCCTGATCACCGCGCTGGCCACCGGCTGGCTCGCGGACGGCACGGTCGCCCGCCTGGAGCGGGAGCGCCGCGCGGACGCCGCCGCCCGCCAGGCCATCGCCCGGACGGCCCTCGCCGGACTGACCACCACCGCCCACCCCGGCTCGTACGTCGTCTGGCTCACCCTCGAACCCCACCAGCGCCCCGACCGGGTGGCCGCCGCGCTCGCGGCCGAGGGCATCCTGATCTCCACCGCCGACGCCTTCGCCACCACCCCCCACCACCCGGGCGCCATCCGGCTCGCACTCGCCACACCTCCACTCACCGACCTCCCCGCCGCCCTCGACCGCTTGCGCACCACCCTCGACGCCATCGCCCCGTAGCCCCCCTCATCACAGGAAGTCGACCAGCCGACGTCCTACTCCCCCCGGGACGGCTCACCCCCCGCCGCACGCCCGAAGCGCGTGCTCCAGTCCGCCAACAACGTCCGCAGCCCAGGCGGACCGATCACCTCGAAGTCGGCCCCCAGCGATCCCAGCGCCATCGCGGGCCAGTCGAGGGAGTCGGCGGTCATCAGGACCCGGCAGCGGCCGGCGGCGACCGGCTCGACCGTGCCCCAGCGGCCGACCCGCTCCCGGACGCGGTCGGCGGGCGCGTCGACCAGCACCTCCACCCGGTGCGGGCGCGGCACTCCGTTGAGGCCCGCGCGGACGAACACCGCCGCGTCGGCGGCCGGGAGGGTACGCGGGGCGAAGCGGGCGCCGCTGCCCTGCGGGGCGGTCAGCCGGTCGAGGCGGAAGGTGCGCCAGTCGGCGCGGTCGAGGTCGTACGCGACGAGGTACCAGCGCCGGTCGAGGCAGACCAGCCGGTGCGGTTCGACGTGCCGTTCCGTTCCGCGCCCGTCGGCGGCGGTGTAGGCGAACCGCATCCGTTCGCCGTCCCGGCAGGAGAGGGCCACCACCGTGAGGATGTCCGGATCGACGCCCGCGCCCGCCCGGGTGCCCCAGTCGACCGGGACGGTCATCGCGCGCAGTGCCTCCACCCGACGGCGCAGCCGGGCCGGCATCACCTGGACGACCTTCGCCAGGACCCGCACCGAGGCCTCGGCGACGCCCTCGACCGGGCTCTCGGCCGCCGCCTGCAGGCCCACCGCCAGGGCCACCGCCTCCTCGTCGTCGATGACCAGCGGCGGCAGTGCCGCGCCCGCCGCCAGCTGGTAGCCGCCGTCGACGCCGCGCTGCGCCTCGACGGGGTAACCGAGTTCGCGCAGCCGGTCGATGTCGCGGCGCAGGGTGCGGACGGAGACGCCGAGCCGGTCGGCCAGTTCCTCGCCGGGCCAGTACCGGTGGGTCTGGAGGAGGGAGAGCAGTCGCAGCGTCCGGGTGCTGGTGTTCGCCATGCTCCGATTCTCCCCGGGATTCAGGACAGGAAGTGGCCGCAATGGCTCCTAGCGTTGGTCTTGTCCGAAGGAGCAGGAACCGAACGGAAGGCCAGAACCATGACCAGCACGACCACCGACGTCACGACCACCAGCACGACCGCCAACGCCGCGAGCAGCGTCACCGCCGAGACCGCCGACGCCGTGCCGGCCACCGTCACCGGCGAGCGCGCGGACTTCCTGGAGGCCCTGGCGAAGCACCGCTACTTCCTGCGCTTCACCACCCGCGACCTCACCGACGAGCAGGCCGGTCTGCGGACCACCGCGAGCGCGCTGTGCGTGGGCGGCCTGGTCAAGCACGTGACCTCGATGGAGCGGCACTGGGTGGACTTCATCCTGGAGGGCCCGTCGGCGATGCCCGACTTCAGCACCTGGACCGAGGCGGACCTCGCCCGCCGGGCCGACGAGTACCGCATGCTGCCCGGGGAGACGCTGGCCGGTGTCCTGGCCGCGTACGAGGAGGTGGCGCGCCGCACGGACGAGCTGGTGGTCTCGCTCCCCGACCTGGACGCCGCCCACCCGCTGCCGAAGGCCCCCTGGTTCCAGGCGGACGCCTCGTGGTCGGCCCGCCGGGTGCTGCTGCACGTCATCGCCGAGACCGCCCAGCACGCGGGCCACGCCGACATCATCCGCGAGTCCCTGGACGGCGCGAAGACGATGGGCTGAGCCGGACGGCGACGGGGGTCCGTCGGCAGACACCGACGGACCCCGCGACCCCGCGACCCCGCGAACCCGCGAACCCGCAGGCCCCCCACGAACCACCCTCAGGCCCGCCCGACCAGCGTGAACCCGGCCCCGTCGACCGCGCCCCGCACCACGGCCTCGTCCAGCGGCTGCGCGGAGGCCACCGTGACCCGCCCGCTCGGCGCGTCGGCGACGACGTCGATGACGCCCGGCAGGGCGGCGAGCCCGGCGCTGACCGTCCGCTCGCAGTGGCCGCAGCTCATCCCGTCGACGGCGAAGACGGCGGTAGTGGACATGGCGGTGCCTCCCATGGCATTCCGGCGGAACGGACCGACCCGGGTTCGCTCCACGGATCGACCCGCACCACCCCACCCGAACCAGACGCCCCGACCCCAGGGACACGCCGTACGGGTGACACCATCGAGCGGTTCCGGGAACCGGCCGGGGCCCTCATCCGACAGGAGCTCCGCCAGGAGCCCCGAACCGGGGGTAGCCGCCGTCGGGCGTCGCCCGCTGAACCCCCGCCCCGATCCGCGCCGTTCCCCCAGGTAGCACCGCCCGACCCGGGCCCCGCCGGTCGACCGAGCCCCGCCGGTCCCCGGTCGCCGATCCTCCTGGAGCCGCACCACCATGTCCACGCTCGCCCCGATACTCGCCCGACGCCTCCGCCCCCGGAAGCCCTGGCAGGGCGTGCTAGCCCTCGCACTGGCCGCCGCCCTGGCGGCGGGCCTGCTGTGGTGGCACCCGTGGAGCGAGCGGAAGCCCGCCGGCCCGGCCCCGCTCGCGTTCACCACCGCGCCCGGCGGCTCGGCCCGCTTCGGCACCGGCGAGCACCTGTACCGGTACAAGGTCCGGGTGGAGAACGGGATCGCGGAGAGCCCGGAGAAGTTCGCCGCCGAGGTGGACGCGGTGCTCGGTGACGTCCGGCACGGCTGGGCCGCCGGCGGCACGGCCTCCTTCCAGCGGATGCCCGCCGACCCGGTGGACTTCACCGTGTACCTGGCCACCCCGCAGTCCACCGACCGGATCTGCGGCCAGTACGGGCTGGACACCGGCGGCTGGGTGAACTGCGGCGTCACCCACCAGGTGGTGATCAACCTCAAGCGCTGGACCGAGCTGTCCGAGTTCTACCAGGGCAAGCCCGAGCTCTACCACGCGCTGGCGGTCAACCACGAGGTCGGCCACATCCTCGGCAACGGCCACGTCGACTGCCCCGAACCGGGCGCCCCGGCGCCGGTGATGATGCAGCAGATCAAGGGGCTGCACGGCTGCGTCCCCAACGGCTGGCCCTACTCCGAGGCCGGCACCCTGCTCACCGGTCCGCCCGTCCTGGCCCCCAGCAGCGCGCCCTGACCCGACGGCGCCCACCCCCGCGCCGAACCCGTCTCCCGAAACCACACCCCCGCACCGAACCCGCCTCCCGAAACGCGGATAATCCTGGTCGGACCGGACGCCGCCCGCCCCGGCGAGCGCCCGGTCCCTGCCGTGCCCGTACGCGGCGTCGGCGGTGGAAGGGCGCGGCGGTGGAACGCCGCGGACGAGCGTGGAGGACGAACGTGGAGGACGAACGGTGAACGGTGCGCCCGGCGGGGAGAACCTGGACTGGCCGGTCCTGCTGGCCGCCGCGGAGACGGCCGCCCGGGCGACCCGGGGCCGGGGCAGGGTCGCCGACTACATCCCGGCCCTCGCCACCGCCGACCCGGAGGCCTTCGGCATGGCCGTCGCCACCGTCGACGGGGAGCTGTACGGCGTCGGGGACTGGGAGCAGCCGTTCTCCGTCCAGAGCGTGTCCAAGCTGTTCTCCCTGGCGCTCGCGGTCGCCTACGGCGGTGACTCGCTCTGGCGGGGCGTCGGCCGCGAGCCGTCCGGCAACCCCTTCAACTCCCTGGTGCAGCTGGAGACCGAGCACGGCATCCCGCGCAACCCGTTCATCAACGCGGGCGCCCTGGTGGTGACCGACCGCCTGCAGACCATGACCGGCGACGCCTCCGGCGCGGTCCGGGAGTTCCTGCGCCGCGAGTCCGGCAACCCGGGGCTGGACACCGACCCGGTGGTCGCCGCCTCCGAGGCCGAGCACGGCCACCGCAACGCCGCCCTGGCCCACTTCATCGCCAGTCACGGGAACCTGGAGAACCCGGTCGAGACCGTCCTGGAGCACTACTACGCCCACTGCGCCCTCGCCACGAGCTGCCGGGACCTGGTCCTGGCCGGCTCCTTCCTGGCCCGGTACGGCGTGCGCGCCGACGGCACCCACCTGATGTCCCGCAGCGAGGCCAAGCGCATCAACGCCGTCCTGCTGACCTGCGGCACCTACGACGCCGCGGGCGAGTTCGCGTTCCGCGTCGGCCTCCCGGGCAAGAGCGGCGTCGGCGGCGGCGTCCTCGCGATACTGCCCGGTCGCGCCGCCGTCTGCGCCTGGGGCCCGCGCCTGGACCAGGCCGGCAACTCCGTCGCCGCGGTCACCGCCCTGGACACCCTGACCACCCTCTCCGGCTGCTCGGTCTTCTGACCGGGAGCACCCGAGCGCCGGGGCCCGGCAGCGGAGCCCCCGGCAAGCAGCCCCCGGGCCCCGGTCGTCCGCACAGCGACCGGGGCCCGGGGGCAAGGGGGCAGGGGCAGGAACGAGGCGCAGGAGCAAAGCGCAGGAGCAGGGGCGAAATGGTGCGACCCCTACTCCCTACTCCCCTACTCCACCGTCACGCTCTTCGCCAGGTTGCGCGGCTTGTCCACGTCGCGGCCGAGGGCGACCGCGGCGTGGTAGGCGAGCAGCTGCAGCGGGATGTTGAGCAGCAGCGGGTCCAGCTCGGGCTCGCTCTTGGGGACCAGGATGCAGTGGTCCACGAGCTTCTCCTCCGGGCGGCGGTGGGCGACGGCGATGACGCGCCCCGACCGGGCCTTGATCTCGCCCAGCGTGGTCAGGTTCTTGTCCAGCAGCTCGTCGTCCGGAACGAGGGCCACGGTGGGCAGTTCGGGGCTGATCAGCGCCAGCGGGCCGTGCTTGAGCTCGCTCGCCGGGTAGGCCTCGGCGTGCACGTAGGAGATCTCCTTGAGCTTCTGCGCGCCCTCCCGGGCCACCGGGTAGCCGCGTACCCGGCCGATGAACATCATGCCCGCCGACTCGGCGTACTCGGCGGCGAGTTCGGCGATGGCCTCGCTCTGGTCCAGCACCTCGCGGATCTGGTCCGGCAGCGCCTGCAGGGCCGAGACGATCCGGCGCCCGTCGGCGGGCGAGAGGTCGTGGATGCGGCCGAAGTGCAGGGCGAGCAGCGCGAAGGCGACCACGGTGGAGGTGAAGGCCTTGGTGGAGGCGACCGAGACCTCCGGACCGGCGTGCAGGTAGATGCCACCGTCGCACTCACGGGCGATCGCGCTGCCCACGGTGTTGACGACGCCGAGCACCCGGCCGCCCTTGCGCTTGATCTCCTGGACGGCGGCCAGCGTGTCGTAGGTCTCGCCGGACTGGCTGACCGCGACGTAGAGGGTGTCCGCCTCGATCACCGGGTTGCGGTAGCGGAACTCCGAGGCCGGCTCGCTGTGCGCGGGGATCCGGGCCAGCTCCTCGATCAGCTGCGCGCCCATCTCGCCCGCGTAGTAGGCGGATCCGCAGCCGAGGATCTTGACCCGGCGGATCTCGCGCAGCTCCCGGGCGTCCAGGTTGAGGCCGCCGAGGTGCGCGGTGGCGAAGCGCTCGTCGAGCCGGCCGCTCAGCGTGCGCTCGACCGAGCCGGGCTGCTCGTGGATCTCCTTGAGCAGGAAGTGCTCGTAGCCGGCGGTGTCGAAGGAGTCGATGTCCCAGTCCACGGTGGACGGCTGACGGTGGGTGGTACGGGCGTCGGCGGTGAAGGTGCGGAAGCCGTCGGCCCGGACGGTGGCGAGCTCGCCGTCCTCCAGGTGGACGACCTGGCGGGTGTAGCGGACCAGCGCGGAGACGTCGGAGGCGACGAACATCTCCTTCTCGCCGATGCCGAGCACGATCGGGCTGCCGTTGCGGGCGACCACGATCCGGTCGGGCTGCTCGGCGTCGAGCACCGCGATGCCGTACGTGCCGACCACCCGGCCGAGCGCGGCGCGCACCGCGTCCTCCAGCTCGCCGCCCTCGGTGACGTGCGCGGCGATCAGGTGGGCGAGCACCTCGGTGTCGGTCTCGGAGCGGAACACCACACCCTCGGCGGTCAGCTTGGCGCGCAGCTCGTCGGCGTTCTCGATGATGCCGTTGTGGACGACGGCGATCCGGTCGGCGTTGTCCAGGTGCGGGTGCGCGTTGGCGTCGCTGGGAACGCCGTGGGTGGCCCAGCGGGTGTGGCCGATGCCGGTGGTGCCCTTGAAGCGGGCCGGCACGTCGGCGGCGAGGTCGGCGACCCGGCCCTTCACCTTGCGCAGCTTGATGCCGCCGCTCCGGCCGGTGACGGCGACGCCCGCCGAGTCGTAACCCCGGTACTCGAGCCGGGCCAGCCCCTCCAGCAGGAAGGGAGTGGCGTCCTTGGGGCCGATGTAGGCCACGATTCCGCACATGCGTGGACTCCTCGTTCGTAGTGGCGTGAGTGGCGTGAGTGACGTGAGTGGACCGGGTGACGCGGGTGACGCCGGTGACGTCGGTGGGGCCGGCGCCCGGGCGACCTCACCGAAGTCGGCGACGGCCGCTCAGCCGTAGACGATCCGCCGCAGCTGGCGGGCCGAGAGCTCCGGCGCCGAGACCCGGCGCTGCGGGAGCTCCTCGGCGAGCCGGGCGAAGATCCGCTCGTTGGTCAGACCGCGTGCCTGCAGCTCGGCGTGGCGGCGGCGCACGTACTCCTCGGTGCTCTCGGAGAAGTACGCCAGCACCTCCGCCACGACCCGCGCCGCCTCCCGGGGCCCGAGCGGGCTGGTCCGGGTCAGGTGGGCGAGGAGGTCTTCGTGAGGGTGGGGTGAGCTCGGCACGAGTGAGGAGCCTAGGCCGGGCGACCGCCGAAGCCAAAATTCCTGCCCGAAATCGGGCAGACTTGACGACCTTAGGCCCAGTCGCACCCCTCGCCCGCCCCCACGCCCACCCCTACACCCACCCCCACCGACCGCCCGACCCACCGTTCGTTCGCCTTCCGCCGAACCCTTGAACCGCCGCCGACTCCACACGTAGCGTGATCCCTTGAACACGAAGCGGAAGAACCGGAGGCTTGCTGATGTGCGGGATCACCGGATGGGTCGCCTTCGACCGCGACCTCACCGCAGGGCCGGAGGACCGGACCGTCCTCGACGCGATGACGGCCACCCAGCTCTGCCGCGGCCCGGACGCCGGCGGCGTCCTCCTCGAACCGCACGCCGCGATCGGCCACCGCCGCCTCGCCGTGATCGACGTCGAGGGCGGCACCCAGCCGATGACGGTGGAGCGGGACGGCCGGCTGCTGGCCGCGCTCACCTACAGCGGCGAGGTCTACAACCACCGCGAGCTGCGCGCCGAACTGGAGGCGGCCGGGCACCGATTCCGCACCCGCAGCGACACCGAGGTCGTGCTGCACGCCTACCTGGAGTGGGGCGAGGGCCTGGCCGAACGGCTCAACGGCATGTTCGCCCTCGCCGTCTGGGACGCCCGCCGCGAGGAACTGCTGCTGGTCCGCGACCGGATGGGCGTCAAACCGCTGCACTACCACCCCACCCCGGACGGCGTGGTCTTCGGCTCCGAGCCGAAGGCTCTGCTCGCCCACCCCGCCGTCCGCCCGGTCGTCGACCTGGACGGGCTGCGCGAACTGCTCGGCTACGCCCGCACCCCCGGCCTGACGCCGTACCGGGGCATCCACGAGGTACGGCCCGGGCACGTCGTGCGGGTGCGCCGCGCGGGCGTCTCGGTCCGCCGCTACTGGGCGCTGGAGGCGCGCGAACACCGCGACAGCCTGGAGCACACCGTCGCCACCGTCCGGGCCCTGCTGGACGACATCGTGCACCGCCAGCTCGACGCGGACGTCCCGCTCTGCTCGCTGCTCTCCGGCGGACTGGACTCCAGCGCCGTCACCGCCCTCGCCGCCCGCACGCTGCGCGCCGCCGGGGCGGGCCCGCTGCGCTCCTTCTCCGTCGACTTCACCAGCCAGGGCGACTTCCACGCCAGCGAGGTCCGGGAGACGCCGGACGGCCCGTTCGCCCGGCTGCTCGCCCGGCACGTCGGCACCGACCACAGCGTGATCGAACTGGACGCCACCGAGCTCACCGACCCCGCCCGGCGCGCCGCCGCGCTGCGCGCCCGCGACCTGCCGGGCGGCGTCGGCGACATGGATGTCTCGCTGCTACTGCTCTTCCGCGGTGTGCGCCGCCACTCCACCGTCGCGCTGTCCGGCGAGTCCGCGGACGAGCTGTTCGGCGGCTACGGCTGGTTCCACGACCCGCGGACCGTCGCCACCGAGGACTTCCCCTGGGCCGCCGCCCTCACCCGCATCGCCGGCGCGGGCTCCGGCCCGCGCGAGCAGCTGCTCGACGCCGAACTGCTCCGCAAGCTCGACCTGGAGGGCTACCGCCGGGCCCGCTACCGCGAGGCGATCGCCGAGGTCCCGCACCTGGACGGGGCCGACCCGAAGGAGCGGCGGATGCGCGAGATCTCCTACCTCCACCTGACCCGGTTCGTCTGCATCCTGCTCGACCGCAAGGACCGGATGAGCATGGCCAACGGGCTGGAGGTGCGGGTGCCGTTCTGCGACCACCGGCTGGTCCAGTACGTCTTCAACACGCCGTGGGCGATGAAGAGCTTCGACGGCCGGGAGAAGAGCCTGCTGCGCGCCGCCGTGCGGGACCTGCTGCCCGGGGCGGTCGCCGACCGCGCGAAGAGCCCGTACCCGGTGACCACCGACCCGCACTACCCGGCGCGGCTGCGCGCCGAGCTCACCCGGCTCGCCGCCGGCCGGACCTCTCCGGCGCTCGACCTGCTCGACCGCCGCCGGCTGGCCGACGCGCTCGCCCCGGACACCGACCCGCAGTCCGTCCGCCTGGGCGTGGACCTCGCGCTCGACCTGGACGCCTGGTTGACGGAGTACCGGGTGACGCTGGAGCTCTGACCGCCGGCCCGACGCGCCCGCACCCCCTGCCCCCGCCTCCTGCACCCGCAGCCCGCAGCCCGCACGACACGCCCGACCCCAGCACCCGATCCCGCACCCGCACGGGCCGTTGCGCCGTGCGGGTGATCATCGGGAACCATCCCGCCGCGCCCGGCCGTCGCACGGTGCGGTAGCGTCGCCGACACCTCCCGAATGGCGGCCGAAATCGTGGATTCGCGCCCCCGTGCCGTCAGGATGGGAGCGAACCCGTTCACCTCGATCCGCCGGGGGATCCCGTCATGCAGCCGCGAGTCTTCGCGATTCTCACCGCCCTGCTCCTGGGCGTCCTGGGCCTCGGATCGGTGGCCGTCACCGACTGGTCGCCCGCGGCGGCCACCTCGACCCCGGCCCCCGGGGCCCCCGCCAGCGGCACCACCGCCGGGGCCAAGCCGGCCGCGGCGGGCACCGCGGGCGCGGCGGGCGCCACCCCGACCGGCGACCCGGCGGTGTGGACCCGCTCGACGCTGCGCAACAAGCTGATGGCCGAGATGGACGCCACCGACCCCGGCGTCGCCCTGGCCGACCTCGACAAGATCACCAAGGAGAAGCCGTACACCGTGCGCTTCTGCCACCCGATCGCGCACGAGCTCGGCCACGCGGCGGTCAAGCGCTTCAACGCCGACTTCCAGAAGGTCATCTCCTTCCCGCACGAGACCTGCGCGGCCGGCTACCTGCACGGCGCGGTCGAGGAGATGCTCAACGCCTCCAGCCAGCCCGAGGTGGACCTGCTCAAGCTCTGCGCGCCCAAGAACAGCGGCCCCTGCATCCACGGCGTCGGCCACGGCACGATGTTCGTCGCCAAGCAGGACGTCGCCAAGGCCCGCGACCTGTGCAACAAGTTCCCCACCGACCAGAACAAGATCCGCTGCTCCGAGGGCCTGTTCATGCAGCTCTTCGGCCCGGACGAGGAGGACGAGCAGGCCAAGGCCAACCTGCCCGCCGACAAGCTCGCCCAGGACCCGCTCTACCCGTGCAAGGACCAGCCGTCCCTCTTCCAGTCGGCCTGCTACTTCTACGCGCCGACCTTCTACCTCTCCTCGCACGACTACCCGAACCACCCCGAGGTCTACGCGGACGCCCTGAAGTGGTGCCTCAACGGCAAGGCCAGTGGCGGGGCGGTGGACTGCAGCCGCGGTGTCGGCTCGCGGACCATGAAGTACAACCTGGACCGCGAGGACTGGGCCTCCCAGCAGTGCGCGACCGCCGCCGACGGCTGGCAGCGCAAGGCCTGCGCCGAGGGCCTGGTCAGCTACTACACGGTCAACTACACCGACGCCGGTGCGGCCGGGCGGCTCTGCGCCAAGATCACCAACAAGGAGATGCAGGGCTACTGCCGCTCGGCGAGCGGCCTGTCCGCCTCGCTGGACTGACCCCGGCCGATCCCGGCAGGAGGGCCCGCGCCGCACGGCGCGGGCCCCTTTGCGTAGGATCACCCGACCATCGCCTGATCAGGGTGCGCCGAGGACGCCGCGCCTCCCCTCCCCCGCCCCTGGAGCACGCCCGCCATGACCACCGAGGACCCCCGCGCCGCGGACGCCCGCACCACGGCCCCCCACGCCGAAGACCTCCACGCCGAAGACCTCCGCACCGAAGACCTCCGCACCGAGGACTTCCGGGCCGCCGCCCACGCCACCGCCGAGCTGGTCTCCGACTACCTCGCCGAGCTCCCCGACCGCCCGGTCTGGCAGCCGATGGACGAGTCCGCGCGCCGGGCCCTGCTCGACGCCCCGCTGCCCGCCGACGGCCGCCCGCTCGCCGAACTGGTCGACGCCATCGGGCGCGAGGTCCTGCCGTACCCGATGGGCAACGGCAATCCGCGCTTCTTCGGCTGGGTCAACTCCGCCCCCGCCCCGGCCGGGGTGCTCGCCACCCTCGCCGCCTCCGCGATGAACCCCAGCTCGGCCGGCGGCGACCACGCCGACGTCCACCTGGAGCGGGCCGTCGTCCGCTGGATCGCCGAGCTCGTCGGCTTCCCGCACCCGGCCGGCGGCGGGCTGCTCACCTCCGGCACCTCGATGGCGACCATCGTCTGCCTCGCCGCCGCCCGCAACCGCGCCGCCCGGCAGGCCGGCCGGGACGTCCGTGAGGACGGCCTGGCGGGCCTGCCCCCGCTGGTCGGCTACGTCACCGGCGAGACCCACTCCTGCGTCCGCAAGGCCGCCGAACTCCTCGGCCTCGGCAGCAAGCACCTGCGCACCGTCACCACCGGCCCCGACAGCCGCCTGGACACCGCCGAGCTGCGCGCGGCGGTCGAGCGAGACCGGGCGGCCGGCCTGCTGCCCTTCCTGGTCGTCGCCTCGGCCGGCACCGTCGGCACCGGCGCGGTCGACGCGTTCGACCCGATCGCCGACCTCTGCGCGGAGCAGCGCCTCTGGCTGCACGTGGACGGCGCGTACGGCGCCTTCGGCCGGCTCGACCCCGCCATCGCCCACCGCTACGCCGGTCTGGAGCGCGCCGACTCGCTCGCCCTCGACCCGCACAAGTGGCTCGGCGTCCCGGTCGACTGCGGCTGCGCCCTGGTCCGCGACACCGAGGAACTGCGCGGCACCTTCAGCCTCGTCCCGTCCTACCTGCGCGACGAAGCGGCCGGCTCGCTCGGCTGGTTCTCCGAGTACGGCACCGAGCAGACCCGCCCCTTCCGCGCCCTCAAGGTCTGGGCGACGATCGCCCACCGGGGCCGCGCCGGCCTCTCCCGGGACATCGCCCGGTGCACCGCGCTGGCCCGCCGCCTCGGCGAACTCGTGGCGGCCGACGAGGAGTTGGAACTGCTCGCCGAGGTGCAGACCTCCATCGTGGCGTTCCGTCACCGCGCCCCCGGCCGGGACGCCGCCGCCCGCGACGCGCTCAACCGCGAACTCCCCGTCGCGGTCCAGCGGCGCGGCCGGGTCTTCGTCACCGGCGCCCGCCTCGGCTCGGACGAGATGCTCCGCGCCTGCCTCCTCAACGCCACCACCACCGAGGACGACCTCCACCTGCTCCTCGCCGAGGTGAAGGCCGCGGCCCGCGAGCTGCTGCCGGACGCCGGCGCGGCACGCCCCTGACCGACCGCCCCGCGCCACTCCCGCGACAGGCTCCGCGCCGCTCCCGCACCCGGCCCTCGCGCCACTCCCGTAACAGATCCGGGCGGACCGTAACCACCGGGTCACAGCCGGTTCGTGGCCGGGAAACACCGGTCGGGCACGGTGGTGGCATGGAGCACTCGAAGTCTTCCCCCCGCCGTGTCCCCGGCGCCCGCCGCACCCACCGCTGGCGCCGCGACACCGTCGAGCTCGCCGCCGTCTTCCTCTCCGTCACCGTCGCCGACCTCGTCGCCAAGCTCGTCGTCGACGGCCCGGACGGCCCGGTCGTCCTGGCCACCTCCGCGCTCGCCCTGCTCGCCACCGCGCTGCTCCACACCTGGTGGTCCCCGCACGCCCCGCCACCGACGACGCTCTGGCGGGTCCGCACCACCGCCCTCTCCCACACCCCGGCGGCCCTCGCCGACCACCGGATCGTCCTGCTCTCGCTCCACCCCGAAGAGCTCTACCTCCGCACCGAACACACGGTGACCCCGACGGACCTCGCCACCGTCCTCACCACCACCGGCCACACCGTCGAAGGCCCCCCGACCCGGATCGCCTGACCGGGCCACCGGCCAGGACCGCCCGCGAGGCCGTCAGCCCTCGGCCCCGGCCTCGACGGCCGCACGGATCTCCGACCGCGGCCAGGCCGACGACGCACCGGACGAGCCTCGGCGTACGGAATGCCCGCGCGGGCATTCCGCCCGAATGCGGGTCAGCAGGGCCACCCGTTCCTCCTCGTTCAGTGTTCGCGGACCGCGGGCGGTCCGACGGGCGTCGCTGCCCGGTCCGGCG